>JAJRVC010000206.1 GCA_024277475.1 Deltaproteobacteria bacterium | reverse complement strand
TGGCCCGGGGGCGAAATCGGATTGTATTTGGAGATGGAAATCCCAAAGCCAAACTGCTTTTTGTCGGCGAAGGTCCCGGTGTTGAAGAAGATAGAAAAGGACAGCCTTTTGTCGGTGCTGCCGGTCAGCTTCTTACCCGCATCATCGAAGCCATAAAATTATCCCGGAACCAGGTTTACATTTGCAATATCATCAAATGCCGTCCTGCGGGGAACCGAAATCCAGAACCTGATGAAATAACAACCTGTTTTCCGTTCCTCGAACGTCAGATAGCAGCCATACAGCCTGACTTCATCATTGCACTGGGCACTTTTGCAGCCCAGACACTGCTGGGAACCGCTACGCCCATATCCAGACTCAGGGGACGTTTTCATGAGTACAAGGGGATAAAGGTTTTACCCACTTACCATCCGGCCTACCTACTTCGTAATCCAAACAAAAAGCGGGATGTGTGGGAGGATATGAAAATGCTGATGAAGGAATATCGTTATGAAAACTAATTTTTTTTCTCTGGTGGTTCTGCTGTTTTTTTTAACAGGCACGAATATTGTTTTTGCGGAACAAAGCGAAGTTTACATCCTCCAGGTTGCGGATGCCATCAGTCCCGGTACGGCCGATTTTATAAATTCCGGCATTAGAACGGCAGAAGAAAATGGAGCTGCCTGCGTTATCATTGAGCTGGACACCCCGGGGGGACTGGCCGAATCCATGCGCATAATTGTTCAGAAAATATTGGGCAGCAAGATACCAGTGGTGGTGTTTGTTTATCCGGGTGGTGCCAGAGCCGCTTCTGCCGGTGTGATGATTACCATGGCGGCGGATGTTGCAGCAATGGCACCGGGGACCAATATCGGTGCCGCCCATCCGGTGGGTGCCGGGGGAAAGGATATTGACACGACCATGTCGGAAAAGGTTATCAACGACATGGTGGCCCAGGCCAAAAGTGTTGCCGAAAAGCGGGGTAGAAATGCAAAATGGGTGGAAGATGCCATCCGAGAAAGTGTATCGGTGACTGAAACCGAGGCTTTGAAAGAAAATATCATTGATCTGATCGCCACAGACACCGATGATCTTATCAAACAGCTCAACGGCCGCAAAATAAAGGACAGGGGTACTTTAAAACTCGACAATGTCAAGAAAGTGACCATCACAGAGACCTTACGCACCAAAATCCTAAAGACCATCAGCAACCCCAATATTGCATACATCCTCATGATGATTGGCCTGGCAGGACTGTATTTTGAATTTTCTCATCCGGGTTCTATTTTTCCGGGAGTGATCGGAGCAATCGCCTTGATTCTTGCTTTTTTTGCGATGCAGACTCTTCCGGTAAACTATGCCGGAATTTTGCTAATCGTGCTGGCCATTATATTCTTTATTATGGAGATGAAGATTATCAGCTATGGGCTTTTAAGCGTGGCCGGTGTTGTATCTCTGCTGCTGGGTTCTCTCATGTTGTTTAAAGGCAGTACACCCGGCATGAAATTGTCGTTGCAGGTTCTGTTACCAACAATTATATTAATTTCCGGATTCTTTGTAGCGGTTGCCAGTCTGGTTTTTCGAGCCCAAGTTTCAAAGCCGGCGACCGGTTCGACGGGACTTGTGGGTGAAATTGGAGTGGTGAAAAGAGCATTGACGCCTGAAGGCAAGGTATTTGTTCACGGTGAGCTTTGGAATGCGAGGGCCAGAGACCTGATTGACAAAGATGCCAAAGTGCGGATAGTACGGGTGGTCAATTTGATCCTTGAGGTTGAGTCTGCGGATCAAGATGCTGGATAACCACAGTTTTATTGGAAAACAAACAACGGGGTTGGTTCTAATTTCGGCCATCAAAAATTGCTTAATTGTAAGCATTTTCTTGTTATCTCGCAGAGCCCACAGAGATCACAGAGTTTTTTGATTTTTCTCTGCGTACTCTGTGGGCTCTGTGAGAGATCTAAAATGGCCCAAGTTATAACCATGTCCCAAACAACCTACAACAAAGGGGGACTAATATGAGTTTGATTACTCCGGTTGCCATACTTGTTCTTGTCATCTTTTTCCTGTCTGCAGCCATACGCATTTTAAATGAATACGAACGCGGTGTAATCTTCAGGCTCGGGCGCGTGATTACCGCCAAAGGACCGGGACTCATCATCTTGATACCGGTTATCGACAAAATAGTAAAGGTCAGCCTGCGCCTGGTGGCGATGGATGTTGACCCCCAGGACGTTATCACGCGGGATAACGTATCCGTCAAGGTAAACGCCGTCATCTATTTCCGGGTCATTGATCCCACCAAGGCTATCATCGAGGTGGAAAATTATACCTATGCCATGTCCCAACTGGCACAGACAACCTTGAGAAGCGTATGTGGACAAGCCGAACTCGATGAGCTGTTATCGGAACGGGATAAAATCAACTCGGAACTGCAGGAGATTTTAGACACCCATACGGATCCATGGGGCATTAAGGTGGCAACCGTGGAACTCAAACACATTGATCTTCCCCAGGAGATGCAGCGAGCCATGGCCAGACAGGCTGAAGCTGAAAGAGAGCGGCGCGCCAAGGTAATCAATGCGGAAGGTGAATATCAGGCAGCCAACAAACTGGCGAAAGCATCCGAGATTATCGAGAAACATCCCACGGCGCTGCAACTCAGGTACCTGCAGACCATGAACGAAATGGCGACGGAAAGCAACTCAACCACCATTTTCCCGATCCCGATTGAACTTTTTAAGATATTCATGGATAAAGCTGATAAGTGAAATGCCCGAATATTTAAGATTCGCCTCTCTCCGCGCTGTAAGCTCTATCCACTCTCCGAGCTGTAGGCTCGCGCTGCGAACCGGAAGCCCACCTGAAATGTAAGGCTTACGGGCTGGAATCGGAGCAAGAAGCGGGCCGATCAATTATAAAAAACTCTTATTGAATCGTTTTGTGCAGGTTAGGTATTGACATGATTATGTAAATTAGTTAATAAATTAAGTTTTCAATTTTTTCTTAATTTATAAAAATTGACAAATTTTATATTATCAGGCCGCCAAGGGCTTGAATCGAGAGGCGGAGGCTTTCTTGCAGCCCCCAGCCGTACTTCAAATTTAAGAGCGAGAAAAGGAGAGCTGACAGGAAATGAGTGCTGCAAATATTGAAACTAAAGAAAAACCCCTGGAAAAAATGACGGTCACGGATTTGCGGGAGATGGCCAAAGAAATCCCTGAAATTGTTGGTGTACACGGGATGAAAAAAGAGGAACTAATTGTCGCTATCAAAGAATCCAAAGGAATCGTGGATGAGCCGGTCAAAAAAACGGATGCTTCCCTTGGCGAAATCAAGAAAAAGATCAGGTCTATTAAGGCTCAACGCCAGGCTGCAATAGAGGCGAGAGATAAGAAGATGGCCACGATTTACAAGCGCCGCATCTCCAGGCTGAAGAAAAAGTCGCGTAGAGCGGCTGCCTGAATGACTGAATATTTAAACCCTTAGGACTCACTCAAAAATAACTTCATATTTTGGACGCCGATCCATCCCGTCCGGCTGCGTTGCGGAAACTCGAAATATGCTTGATATTCCTGCGCTTCCGCGTCTTGCCGGTCGGACGCCTCAACTTCCAAAATTGTGAATTTGTTTCTTCGCAAACCCTTAGCGGAGATTTTCTGGCAATATGTTGTAGGGAGCCCAAGGTGTCGGTGTTCAGGTTTCAGCAATAAATTAATCTAATTTAATTGTATTATGACTTTCTCAGCGATCTCTGCGGTGAATTATTACATCGATTGTAAGGAGACGATATCCAATGGCCAGCACCCCGATTAAGAAATCGATTTGCTCCTATATAGAATCACTTGCGACCGAGAAAGGGTATGCCAAGAATACCTGCCGTGGCTACCGTAGAGATTTGGAAGAATTTGCATCTTATCTGGTTGAGAACCGATTTCCGGGAAGCAGACGCATGCCGGGCAGAGATTTGATTGCTATCGAGGATGTGGATGGTATTCAAATCAGAGGTTACCTGGGATATTTACACAAAAAAAATAAAAAATCCACCATCGCACGGAAGCTCTCGGCAGTGCGGTCTTTTTTTAAATTTCTCGTCAAACGGGGAGTCATCGAAGACAATCCATCGGGTTCGATTCTCACTCCTAAACAGGAAAGAACGATACCGGCCTATCTTCCCGTTGATGAAATGTTTCGGCTGCTGGACTCCATCCGGGCCGATAGCATTCTGGATGTCAGAAACCGGGCAATTTTTGAAATCCTTTACTCCTGCGGTATAAGGGTGTCGGAACTCGTCGGAATGAATGACATTGATGTGGATTCAAAAGGTGGAACCATACGGGTTCTTGGAAAAGGCAGCAAGGAAAGAATCGTGCCCATAGGTCAAAAGGCGCTGGATGCCATTCAGGTTTACCAGGAACAATTAAAGGGGGAGTGGGGTATTTCCGTGGAGTCTATCGGACCGCTTTTTTTAAATAAGAACAGGAGGCGCCTGAGCTCCCGCTCCGTTGCCCGTATTTTAGAAAAATTGCTTAAAATATGTGGCCTTCTGACACCCGTATCCCCGCATACCCTGCGGCACACGTTTGCCACCCATATGCTGGATGCTGGCGCGGATTTGAGGGCCGTGCAAGAGCTTTTGGGACACAAAAGTCTATCAACCACTCAAAAATACACCCATGTGAGCATTGACCGTTTGATGGAGACATACGACCGAGCGCATCCCCGTCGGTAATAGAAAAGGGTAAATGCAAACCAACTATATCTGAAATCAGGGAGTTCCGCTTGAAATGAATTTTCATGGTACGACGATAATAGCCGTTAGACACAAAGGAAAAGCAGCGGTTGCCGGTGATGGTCAGGTTACTTTGAACAACACGGTTGTCAAACATCATGCCAGAAAAGTAAGACGTATTTACAATGATAAAATCATTGTCGGTTTCGCAGGGGCTACCGCAGATGCCCTCAATCTGTCTGAACGCCTGGAACAAAAACTCGAGCGCTACAACGGCAATCTAACCCGTTCGGCGGTAGAGCTGGCGCGGGACTGGCGCACAGATAAATACTTGAGAAGGCTTGAGGCCATCATGATTGCTGTTGACGAAGATAGCATCTATCTGATTTCCGGCAACGGAGACATCATTGAGCCTGATGAGGGTATTGTCGCTATCGGATCCGGTGGCGTTGCTGCTCAGGCAGCTGCGACTGCGCTGCTCGCATATACCGATCTGGATGCCCGGGGAATTGTGCAGGAAGCGATGAAAATTGCCGCCTCCCTCTGTATTTATACCAACGACACCATTACTGTCGAGGAAATGTAATTTACCCATTATGCGGGCAAACCGTTTGGATGGAGTTAAAAATACCGATCTATAGGGCAACCTATAACATACATTGATCATCACTATTCAATTGATAAGGTAGCACTCATGAGTGATTTGAAACCATCGGAAATTGTAAAAGAATTGGATAAATATATCATCGGTCAGGAGAATGCCAAACGTTCTGTTGCCGTTGCATTAAGAAACCGGTGGCGCCGGCAGCAAGTGCCTGAAGAGCTGCGCGATGAAATTGCGCCGAAAAATATTATTCTGATCGTACCCACCGGTGTCGGTAAGACTGAAATTGCTCGCAGACTTTCCAGGCTCACCGATTCTCCCTTCAGCAAAGTTGAAGCGTCCAAGTTTACTGAGGTCGGATATGTCGGTCGTGATGTAGAATCCATGGTGAGGGATCTTGTGGAGCTCACCATAAACACATTCAAAGTCAGGGCACAGGAGAAAGTTCAGGACAAGGCCCGGCAAATAGCCGAAGAACGCATGCTGGATCTCTTGCTTCCCAAATCCGGTACACAAACGCCTGCTAGAAGTGAAGAATCCAAGGAGGTTCAATTTGAACTGGTAACGTCCGGTAGTGATGAAACTTATTCAACCAGGGAAAAGCTGCGCAGCATGTTGCGCAAGGGCAAACTCGACAACCGCTATGTCGATTTGGATGTTGCGGATCGGAGCATGCCGATGGTGGAGATCTTTTCAAATGTCGGCATGGAAGAAATGGGAATTAATTTCAAAGATATGCTCGGCGGTATGCTGCCAAAAAGTACCAAACGACGCCGGGTAAAGGTTCCTGAAGCACTGGAAATGCTGGCCCAGGAAGAGGCCCAGGACTTGGTGGATATGGAAAAAGTTGTCAAAGAGGCCATTGCCAGGGTAGAGCAATCGGGAATCATATTTCTTGATGAAATCGATAAAATTGCCGGCAAGAACGGTACGCACGGCCCCGATGTATCGAGGGAAGGCGTGCAAAGAGATCTTTTGCCAATTGTGGAAGGCAGCACCGTCACAACTAAATACGGACCGGTTAAAACAGATCACATTCTATTCATCGCTTCCGGGGCGTTTCACATCGTAAAACCGGCGGATCTCATTCCGGAGTTGCAGGGAAGATTTCCAATCCGAGTTGAGCTGGATTCATTAGGACAACTGGAGTTTGTTCGGATTCTCACCGAGCCCAGAAATGCGCTGTTGCTCCAATATATGGCTCTTTTGAGAACCGAAGGCATGGAAGTTGTCTTTGAAGATGATGCTGTTTCGGAAATAGCCAGAATGGCAGAAGAGGTCAACGATCGCACTGAAAATATCGGAGCAAGGAGACTTCACACCCTCATGGAGCGTTTACTCGAAGACATCCTCTTTGATGCACCGGATATGAAAACCAAGCGGGTTATCATCGATAAAGCCTATGTTGAAGACAGATTAAAGGACATTAAGGACAATGAGGATTTGAGCCGCTACATTTTATAGGTACAGCTAATATGAGGATTTGTTGATTGAAAACGGATCCGGATCTGAATTTTTAGGGGGGCAGGGTAATGACAGCAGAGATTATGGCGCAAGCCGATCAGGTAATTGCGAAAACTTATAAAAGATTTCCCATGGTTGTTTCAAACGGCACCGGCTGCACCCTTTACGATACCGAGGGCCGGAGCTATACGGATTTTGTGGCTGGAATCGCCGTGTGCAATCTGGGCCACTCGCATCCAAAGCTGACAGAAGCATTATCTGTTCAGGCTCAAACCCTGTGGCATGTATCCAATCTTTACTATACCAAACCACAGGTCGAATTAGCCGGCTGGTTGGTCGCAAACAGTTTTGCCGACAGAGTTTTTTTCTGCAACAGTGGCGCGGAAGCAAATGAGGCCGCCATTAAGCTCGCTCGTAAGTTTTTTAAAGATCGTGGTGAAAATCAGCGTTTCAGAATAATTTCCATGGAGCAATCATTTCATGGGCGAACTATGGCAACGCTTTCCGCCACCGGTCAAGAAAAAATCAAGCAAGGGTTTTCCCCTATTCTCGAAGGATTTGATTTTGTACCCTTTAACGATGCCGAGGCGCTTCGCGCTCAAATAGGGCCGGAACATTGTGCGGTGTTGATCGAACCGATTCAGGGTGAAGGTGGGGTATGTTGTCCGGAACCTGATTATTTGAAAACGGTTCGACGGATTTGCGATGAAAGCGGAGAGTTGCTGATCTTTGATGAAATCCAAACCGGAATGGGGCGTACGGGCACACTGTTTGCTTACGAGCATTTCGGTATTGAACCTGATATCATGACGCTGGCCAAAGCACTGGCGAACGGACTGCCCATCGGTGCCATGCTGGCCAGGGAACGGCCGGCTTCGGCGTTTGGACCCGGGGCACACGCTTCAACGTTTGGCGGCACACCGATTGTTACTGCTGCAGCCCTGAAAGTTTGTAAGACGCTTGCTGCCGAAAACCTCGTTGATCAAGGACGAAAAACCGGTGAGTATTTTAAAGAAAGGCTTTTGGAAATAAAAAAACGGCATCCTGCCGTTGTCGATGTGCGTGGCATTGGTTTATTGCTCGGTATGAAACTTGATTTCAACGGTGAGGCCTTGGTCGTGCAATGCATGGAACGGGGTTTTTTGATTAATTGCATCCAGGGAAATATTTTACGCTTTATTCCCCCGCTGATTATTAAGAAAGAAGAAATCGACGCTTTGATCGATTGTTTGGATAAATTACTTGCAAATAAGAACTCCGGGTGAATAATGGCCGAAAAACTCTGGCAGGGAAGATTTTCAGCAAAAACGGCACGTATCGTTGAAGCATTTACGTCTTCGATCCAGGTAGACCGGCGGCTTTATAACTATGATATCCAGGGCAGCATTGCGCATTGCAAAATGCTGGCAAAAGCATCGATTATAAGCAATGACGAAGCCTTGGAATTGATCCGCGGTCTTGAAAAAATCAAGAACGAGATTCAGACGGACTTGTTTCAATTTAATGACAGCCTTGAAGACATCCATATGCATATAGAATCCCGGCTGGTTGAAATAACGGGTCCGGTTGGTCAGAAGCTGCATACTGCCAGAAGCCGCAACGATCAGGTTGCGCTGGATATAAGAATGTATCTGAGGGATGAGACTTGCCGAATCATCCACCTGCTTTATAAGTTGCAAAAGGTAATCGTGGCACTGGCCGGGAAACACCTTGATACAATTTTGCCGGGCTACACTCATATGCAAAGAGCCCAGCCAATTCTTCTGTCACATCATCTTATGGCCTACTTTGAAATGTTTGTAAGAGATTTAGGACGGCTGGAGAATTGTCTGGGAGGAATAAATGTCATGCCGCTGGGGTGTGCAGCGCTTGCCGGCACGACCTATCCCATCGATCGAGAATTTACGGCTGAATTGCTTGGATTTGATGCAATTTCCGCCAACAGTATCGACGCCGTTTCAGATCGGGATTTTATCATTGAATTTTTATCGGCAGCGGCAATTTGCATGGTTCATTTCAGCCGTCTTTCGGGAGAGCTTATATTGTGGTCCACTCTTGAGTTTAACTTTATTGAACTGCCGGATTCTTTTGCAACCGGCAGCAGTATTATGCCTCAAAAGAAAAACCCGGATGTACCGGAACTTGTGAGGGGCAAAACCGGCACTGTTATCGGCAGTCTGATAACCTTGTTGACCCTGATGAAATCCCTGCCATTGGCCTATAATCGTGACATGCAGGAAGACAAGGCGCCTCTATTTTCTGCGGTGGACACGTTAGCGGCCTGTGTTGAAATTTATACTGATATGTTGCCGGAGATTAAGTTTAAAAAAGAGAATATGCAGCGCGCGGCATCTAGTGGTTTTCTGAATGCTACCGATTTGGCCGATTATCTTGTCACCCGGGGTGTACCGTTTCGAGAAGCCCACCGCCTGGTGGGGGAAGCAGTCAGTTTTGCACTGGAAAAGAAAAAAGAGCTCCATGAACTCACACTGGAGCAGCTGCAATCATTTTCTGCACTTATCGAGCAGGATATATTTTCTCGCCTGACGACCCGGCAAATGATAGAAAAGCGCTTATCCTATGGTGGCACCGGCAGCAAAATGGTCGCCGGAGCCATCGCGGCAGCTGAAGAATGGCTGGATCAGAAAAAGGATCATCTGCCCGGCGGCAAGCAACGGTAGAAATTATAGGGATCGGTAGTTTGATGAAGAGAGCCATCGTGAACGTATCCATTCTGGCCTTGATCACCCTGGTTTCTGCAATCTGGGTGACATCGACATTTATGTTATCCGGGTGCGGTAGGAAAGCCTCGCCGAAGCCGCCCAGTGGGAACAGACCGCCGGAGGTCATAGATCTGACTTACAGCATCCATGAGAATACAGTCAAGCTGAGATGGACAATTCCTAAAACAAATGATAAGGCCAAATCCCCGATAACCGGGTTTTTGATTTACCGGTCCAAACAATCATCAGTTGAAGCCGATTGCCCAAACTGTCCGATTTATTTTCTGAAAATCGGAGATGTTTTGGTCCGTAACGATGTTTCCGGAAGCTCTGAGCCATCGGTGATTTTTAGCCAGACCATTGAACCCGGCTATCGATACATTTATAAAGTCAAAGGCTACGATGACGATGGCGTTGTCGGCGAAGACTCGAATTTTATTGATTTTACGTACTAAGACGACATTTCCGGACTACAACAGGTGAAATATGCATCATTTCAAATATCGGGACAATGTATTGTGCTGTGAGGATGTTTCGATTCAGGAAATTTCCGCCAAGATCGGCACACCTTTTTATTTGTATAGCCATGCAACCTTGAAACGCCATTTCCAGGTATTTAACGCGGCGTTTGAAGGTGTACCTAACCTGATCTGTTTTTCGGCGAAAGCAAATACGAACTTGGCGGTGTTAAAGATATTTGCCGACATGGGTTGCGGCCTGGATATTGTTTCCGGCGGGGAGCTGTACCGGGGACTCAAGGCTGGTTTTTCTCCGGATCGTATCGTTTATTCCGGTGTGGGAAAGCGGATCGATGAAATCGACTATGCCCTTGAAACCGGTATCCTGATGTTCAATGTCGAATCTCCCGTCGAGCTGGAGTTGATCAGCAGCAGGGCCGGAGAATTAAAAAAACGTGCACAGGTGTCCATTCGAGTCAACCCCGATGTCGATCCGAAAACCCATCCGTATATTTCAACCGGTTTGAAAAAAAATAAATTCGGCATCAATACGGAATCAGCAATAGAAAGTTACCGGAAAGCCAGCCATCTCGATCACGTGGATATTGTTGGAATTGATTGCCACATCGGTTCTCAGATTACCGAAACCAAGCCGTTTGAGGCCGCGTTAATAAGTCTCAAAACCTTGATAAAAGAGTTAAAACAAATGGGTACCGACATCAAGTATCTGGACATGGGCGGCGGGCTTGGCATAACCTACGCCGATGAGACGCCACCGCCGCTCGGTGAATACGCCGGAACCATTACCCAACAGCTCAAGGGTCTGGATCTACAACTGATTTTGGAACCTGGTCGCGTATTGGTCGGCAATGCCGGAATCCTGGTTACAAAAGTGCTTTACCGTAAATCAGGCGAAGTAAAAAATTTTGTGATTGTTGATGCCGGCATGAACGATTTGCTGCGGCCGACGCTCTACAATGCATTTCATGCAATTGAACCCGTGGTAAATTCGAAAAAAAACTTAATTGTCGCCGATGTTGTCGGGCCGATTTGTGAAAGCAGCGACTTTTTGGCTGTCGATCGCAGCATTTGTGATGTGGAAAGTGGTGATCTTCTGGCAGTCATGAGTGCAGGTGCTTATGGTTATGTCATGTCGTCCAACTACTGCTCACGGCCCCGGGTGGCCGAAGTCATGGTAAAAGACGACCGGTTCCATGTCATAAAGACCCGTGAAAACTATGAGGATTTAGTCAGAGGAGAATCTCTGCCGCCCTTTTTTGAAGCATGATTTGTCAACCTAACCCTGACCCGAAACTGGAGAATTGACTATTGAAAATTGACTATTGAATGAATTGCTATGCTCTGTCTTTTTTAACTCGACAGCATTCCACAAATATTCAATATGCAATCGACAATATTCAATCATTTGAAGATGGAACCTATTACTTTTTTTAAGATGAGTGGAAGCGGCAATGATTTTATCATTGTGGACAATCGAGAAAAGGTTGTCACAGTTAACGATTTGCCTGGCTTTACCAGACGGATTTGCCGCCGCAAAATGTCTGTCGGTGCTGATGGTTTTATTTTGATTGAACCTTCAGACAAGGCTGATTTTAAGTGGCGATTTTTTAATTCAGACGGCAGTAAAGCTGAAATGTGCGGCAACGGCGCTCGCTGTGCCGCCCGATTTGCCTGTATAAACGGAATCGCCGGCGAAAACTTGTCCTTTGAAACTGAAACCGGTATAGTCAGCGGACAGGTAAAAGATGACCGCGTGAAAGTGAAAATGCCGGACCCTGCCGAGCTTCGTCTGGATTACAACATCGAGCTGAAAAGTGGTCCTGTGACGGTGTGCAGTGTCAATACCGGTGTACCTCACGTGGTTGTAATAAAGGAGAGCATCGAAGACATCAATGTTTTCGATCTTGGAAGAGAAGTACGATTTCACGAGGCGTTTGCACCGGCCGGCACCAATGTTAACTTTGTTTGTCAACAAAAGCAGGGACATCTATCTATTCGAACCTACGAGCGGGGGGTCGAAAATGAAACCCTTGCCTGTGGCACCGGTTCCATCGCTGCGGCGCTGATTACTTCCTGTAAAGCGAAATGGCCATCTCCCATCAACCTGTTGACGCGAAGTGGAGAATCTTTGACCATTTATTTTAAGAAAGACGGCAGCTTTTTCAACGGTATCTACCTTGAAGGCGACGCGCGTATTATTTATTCCGCTCAATTGGGGGAAGATGCCTGGAAAAGTTAACTGCAGGGGTTCGGAAGCTGTGAACACCTGCCACATTGCATATATCGGCGTTGGCTCCAATCTGGGCCGCAAACTTGAAAATTGCCGTAAAGGTATTACCGCCCTGACGTGTTGCGGCAGATGCCGTTTGATCGATCAATCACTTGTCTACCAAACCGAGCCGGTTGGTTATAAGGACCAAGACTGGTTTGTGAATTATGTTGTAAAAATTGAAACGACCCTTGACCCTTTCTCTTTATTGGATACACTCAAATCAATCGAGCGAAATGCCGGCCGTACCCGAGATGCTGTTCGGTTTGGGCCGAGAGTGCTTGATCTGGACATCATACTATATGACGAGAGGGTGGTGGACACGCTCAAATTGGTAATTCCCCATCCCAGAATGCACAAAAGGTGCTTTGTATTAAAGCCTGTTTGTGATATAGATCCCGACATTATTCATCCCGTTTTCCACCGGACCCTGCAATCCTTATTGGAAGACCTTGAAGCAGGGGATCAAAGGATAGCTGAGTATAAATGATCAGATTTATCATTTTATTTGTAGTTGGATACGTGCTTTATCGCACGTTGAAATCCTGGATGTTTCCAGATGCATCTTCCTCAAGATCGGTTTCGGGTAAGACCCCGGCAGAAATTGATGATGTCATGATAAAGGATCCTTTTTGCGAGGCTTATTTTCCCAAAAGAAACGGAGTACATTTAAATTTTGGCGGAAAAGACCTTTATTTTTGCAGTAAGCAATGCAAAGAAAAATACCTTGCCGCCCATTCAGGAAAAAAAGAAAAAAAACCCTGACCCAGAGAACTATCATTGATTTCACCCCCTATGGGTGGTGTTTGTCGATAGAAAAGCGATACGGTGAATTGTTTGCCGGTTGACCGGTAGACCGGAAACTAAAAAACATTGGAGCAATAAACAAAAGTGCTGCTTTGGTAAGGATAGGTGGAAGTAAATTCTCAGTCATCCCAATACATTGACGTTATTTCGCGTTGCCGCTGTTCCAATAATTGTGATTCTGATGCTGTTCCCAAACCGGGTTTGTACCTTTATTGCGGCGATTATATTCAGCGCTGCTGCGATTACAGACTACCTGGACGGGTATATTGCCAGAACACGCGGATTGGTGTCGACTCTCGGTAAAGTAATGGACCCGGTGGCAGACAAACTATTGGTATCGTCTGCATTTATCATGCTGACTGCTCTGGGCTGGGTTTCCTCCTGGATCGTCTGTATTATTATCGGCCGTGAAATTGCGGTGACGGGACTGCGCAATATTATCGCTGAAAGAGGTGAGGACGTATCGGCATCAAATCTCGGAAAATACAAAACCGGTTTTCAAATCGCAGCGATCATACCGCTAATGATTCATTACCCCTTTTTAGGGCTTAACCCACAAGCCATCGGGGTATTCTTTTTATGGGGTGCTCTTGGCTTTACTGTCTGGTCAGGTGCCGATTATTTTTTTAAGTTCCGAAGACTTCTCCAGAGTTAAGGGTTTACGAAGAAATAGATTCACAATTTTGGAAGTTGAGACGTCCGGCCGGCAAGACGCAGAAACACAGGAATATCAAGCATATTTCGAGCTTCCGTAACGCAGCTGGTCGGGATGGATCGGCGTCCAAAATGTGAAGTTATTTTTGAGTGAGCCCTAAGCTTTTTTGTTGACAAAAAGATAATAAGTAGTTAAAAAGCAAAATTCAATTGAGCGGGAATAACTCAGTGGTAGAGTGCGACCTTGCCAAGGTCGAAGTCGCGGGTTCAAATCCCGTTTCCCGCTCCATTTTTTTGGCGGCATAGCCAAGTGGTAAGGCGGCGGTCTGCAAAACCGCTATTCTCCGGTTCAAATCCGGATGCCGCCTCCAATTAAAAAATAATGACTCACAAGTTATTTCAATAACTTGTGAGTCTTTTTTTGCGCTTTACTTTAAAAGACTAGATCCAGCCGTACCCTCTTTCTTGAAATGCCTGGCCCATTGTTTCGCAAAGGCGGCATCAGGCCTCTTTCAATCCGCCGTCCTTTCTTAATAAAGTAAAGAATCCAGACCCAAAGGACTATGTTTTCAAATTTAAATAAAAATCGGATTGTTCATTTTCATATTCGAGCAAAGCTTTTCCGACATCAATTGCTTTTTTACAATCGCCTCTAAAATAATAGACCAACCCCCGGCCGGCCATGGTAAACCGAAAAAGATCTTGATCAGACTTGTTACGATTGGATATCTCCTGGGCCCTCTCGCCATAAATAATCGCCTCATCCAAAAGTCCCAAATCCGCACAGGTATGTGTAAGCCAGGCACACGAGTAACCTATAATTTTGGCATTTCCGATCTCCTCTCCAAATTTTAAGCTTTTCTGTAAATAGTGATAGCTTTCCCTTAGTTTTTCTCTGCGCTGCATGGCCCAGCCAAGCCATGCAAAAAACATCCCTGCGTTTTCCTTCTCGACCTGGGACCCAGCCAATTTTTCATGGGCTTTGAGAAGATCATACAATCCACTAAAATCTCCGCGGTAATAATAGACCAGAGCCCAGTTGTTTAGTAACCTCAGGATATTCCGCTGCTCTTCTTCTGTTTTACCATGCATATTGCTCATCAGATCAAAGGCTTGTTTAAAATACTGATGAGACTCTTCCAAGGCATATTTGCCAAGGCTCTTTTCACCCGATTTTATCAGGTAATAGATGGCTTTGTGAAATGATTTGCCCTGGCTATAGCGCTCAGATAAACTGATACACTTTCGCTCAGGTAAATTGAGACGTTCGTTCACACAACAACGAAAAGAGAGCTTGGCCAGATCCCGCTACCCCGCCCCTGCAGATAAAATACTACCCCGCCTGC
>JAJRVC010000205.1 GCA_024277475.1 Deltaproteobacteria bacterium | reverse complement strand
GCTTCGTGTGGGTCATTCGACGCTATGCCTATCCTTCCCAATCACGCAACACTCGGTACGGGTGGCTGGCTAAACCTTACCCGATGGAGACTTTCACTCCATAAGAAGCGCCAAGCTTGCTTGGCGCACTCAGACTGGCCGTTTTTCAGGCTGGTGGAGGCGCTGATATTTGACGCCTCATAATGTTCGAAAATTGAAATAAAAACCGGGATATAGAGGACATGTTCCGGTTAATTTTCACCAGTCCACCAAGCGTCCAAAGCTTACTCGGGGGGCAGGTCCTGCACTTTGATATCTTCAACAGTTGAGGGGTTCTTATTTTCACTTAAGCCGGTATTGTCGGTCATGGTGGATTGGGTGGGCGGAATTTTTCTTGAGATTGATTCCTCAGTCTGACGGTTCAGTTTAGAATCTACTTGCACTTCTTCGATTTTCTTTAGGATCGAATCCAGTTTCAGGTCAAGGCGTGTGATTTCCTGAGATTGGATGCTTTGATTTTTCTTGAGCATCAACAACTCCACACCCAGTGCGGCTTTATCGATTTTCTCACTTAGCTGTCTGGCAATCGATGCCTGGAGAAGATCATATTCTTTTTTGAACTTTTCGGTATTCTCACTGACCTTTGTCATTTCTTCTGCAAATTTATTTTCCAGATTTTTCATTTCAACCGATACCGATTTAAGGTCGCCGCGGATATCCGTCAGCGATTGAAATTCTTTTTTGAGGGGAGCCAAATCAGCCTTTAATTCGGCAATAGCGGCTTTCTGCTGTTTTTTATCGGATTTGGTCTCATCTAATTTTTTTAAAGCACTTTTGGCTTGTTTTAAAATCTCGTTTAAAGATTTCATGTTCTTGTCCAGTACTTTGATATTATTATTTATAGTATTCAATTTGCCGGAAATCGAATTGCCAAAATCCTGATCTTGAGCGGACAAAGTGGTTGAGAATGCAACCAATTTTGCATTGAATTTTTTTGAAAGCTCTTCCATTTGCATTGATAACTTTTGGACTTCCAGGTTTTCGCTATTCCGACCCTGATACATTCTGCCGGTCAGGTCCCGGTAACCGAAATAGATGACCACTGCAATCAAACAGGGCAGAAGAATCGATATGAGTGTAATTCGCTGGTTTAATTTTTCAATCCTCAGATCTTTCATTTCCTCATGATAAAATTCATCGGGTGACTGATCGTCGACATTAAATCGAAATTCAGGAGGTTTTTTTTCTGTCATAGTTTTTTATTCCCATTCAATCGTACTGGGGGGTTTCGAACTAATGTCGTAGACCACCCTGTTAACGCCAGAGACCTCATTTATGATTCGGTTTGAAATCCGGCCCAGAAATTTATGAGGCAGCTTCGCCCAATCAGCCGTCATGGCATCCCTGCTTGTCACCGCACGTATGGCCACAATACTTTCATAGGTGCGCTGGTCACCCATTACGCCCACACTCTTGATTGGAAGCAGTACGGCAAACGATTGCCACAATTTTCTATAGTATCCGGCATTTTTTATCTCTTCAAGTAGAAGTTCATCAACATCGCGCAATATCGTAAGTCGTCGAGCTGTAATCTCGCCAATGATCCTGATGGCCAGACCGGGGCCCGGGAAAGGCTGGCGCCAGATTAAGTCCTGCTCTAGTCCCAATTCTTTGCCCAGCAGACGAACTTCATCCTTAAACAGGTACTTTAGGGGTTCGATGAGTTTTAGCTTCATATTCTTGGGAAGTCCGCCGACATTGTGGTGGGATTTAATAACGGATGTGGGTCCCCCAAATGCGGAGATCGATTCGATGACATCCGGATACAGGGTGCCCTGGGCTAGAAAATCCGCACCTTTTATCTTGCGCGCTTGCGCTTCAAAAACTTGCATGAAAATCCGACCGATAATCTTACGTTTTTTTTCAGGATCGGTTATCTTGGCAAGTGCCTTCAAAAATTTCGTTTTTGCATTTACAAACCGGATGTTGAGCTTGAGCTGCCGTTTCAAGGTAGATTTGAGCTTTCGGGCTTCGTTTTTCCTGAGCACACCGTTGTCCACAAATATGCAGGTCAGTTGTTTGCCGATACTTTTATGAAGGAGTACGGCCGCAACGGATGAATCCACGCCGCCGCTTAATCCCAGTATAACTTTTTTGTCGCCCACGGTCGAGCTAATCTCTTCAATGGACCGGCGGGCAAATGATTTCATGGTCCAGGTACGTTTGCAGCCACAAACATTGAACAGGAAATTGCGCAGCATCTTTTTGCCCATTTGGGTATGAGCCACCTCCGGGTGATATTGGAAGCCAAAAAGATTCTTTTTAGCATGGACCACCGCAGCAATTTTCGTGTTGGCGGTCGAAGCGGTTATTTCAAACCCTCGCGGCAGTTTGCGGATGGAGTCGCCGTGACTCATCCAGCAGGTGATTTTTTTATTGACCCCCTGAAAAAGACCGTCGTTCTTTTTAATGTCGAGCTCAGCAAATCCGTATTCGCGTTTTCCGACTCCCTCAACGGTTCCACCTAACATCGAGATCATGAAATGCATGCCGTAACAAATGCCCAGGACAGGAATTCCCAGGTCAAAAACAGCAATGGCGGTTTTCGGACTGTTTTTTTCATAAATGCTTGCCGGACCGCCGGACAGGATGATCCCATCAGGTTTGAGCGTCTTAATCGCCTCGATGGAAATACCGGGAGGGTCGACCTGACAATACACATGGTTTTCACGAACCCTGCGGGCAATTAACTGATTATACTGAGAGCCGAAATCGATGATGAGTATCATAGCCACACCGTGGTTAGAATTGAATATTGGAGGAATGCTGTCATTTAAATGTATATTTCTTAAAGCATTATAGTTCTAATTTTGGACCTCGTTGAATAGTTTACCGCTTGACTGGTTGGTTGGATAAATTATGGCAATAAATCCATAAATATTCAATATTCAATTTTCACTATTCACTTTCGAAAGAGGGGTCCCTGAAACGGTTTGCGAAAATAGGCTGAATATGTTAAAGACAGCGACAAATGTCAACTGTAAATTAGAATCGGGAATGGATCTTTTTGGAGTTAATAACCAGGGACGAGATTGGTACCTTGAAACTTTGAACCCGTGAACGCCTACAAAGAGGGGAACAGAAAGTATGTTGGAAAGTGGTGACTTGAAAAAAGGAGTTAAAATCGAAATTGAGGGTGAACCTTATATTCTGGTGCAGTTTTCTTTTGTCAAACCCGGCAAGGGCCAGGCGCTTTATAAATGCAAATTGAAAAATATGGTTACGGGTGTTCAGTTTGACAGAACGTTTCGATCCGGCGAAAAATTCAAACAGCCGGATCTGGAAGAACAGGAAATGGAGTATCTGTATGCAGAAGGAGACCAATTTTGTTTCATGAACATGGCGACCTATGTTCAGGAGTTTTTGACGGAAGAGCAACTCGGTGACGCCAAAGATTTTCTCAAAGAAAACACGGTCTGCAATATATTGCTGTTCGAAGGGCGACCCATAGGGATTTCCCTGCCGATTTTTATTAATCTAAAGGTTGAGGAAACCGAACCCTGGGTAAAAGGGGATACGGCTTCAGGCGATTCCAAACCGGCAACTTTGGAAACCGGTTATGTGCTCCAGGTGCCGCCCTTTATTGGAAAAGGCGAACTGTTAAAAATTGATACCCGAACCGGAGCCTATGTCGAGCGGGTAAAAGGATAGATAGGCGTTCCCCCTGAACGGCTGTATGTTTAGATAGATTTCAGGTGTTGGTGTGGGAAACACAAAAGCTAAAAGCTGGCGTCCTGCCTGTTTATACGTGCTATTGGAATTGCGACATACCAGGTGACAAACAATCCAACATAAGATGCGTTTGCCTTAGTTCACACTTGCGATATCGATATCTTTCTCTCTTGTCCCCGCTTTTCTACCGACACTTATATGAAACTGCGCCAAGATGGCATAGTTTTTTTCCGATTTGACTGGCCATTTTTTGGGCCAACGGCGCCGCTCATATGAAACATTGATTTAGACAGAATTAGCAGGATTCTGCTATGAGTTACAATCACCCTTCCATCTCTAAAGTAAACGAGTATTTGCAGTCGTTGATCAACTCCCCACGCCTGGGAGCACAGGTCGTCTATCAAACCACTCTGCCGGAAAATCCAGTGATCTGGTCGCAAACTGACGCTAAATGGCCGCCGGAAATAGAGATAGCGCTTCGATCCATGGGAATTCGGGCGCTTTATCAGCATCAGGCCCGGGCCATTGATTTGATTCGAAACAAGCGGCATGTGATTGTGGCTACACCGACGGCCAGCGGCAAAACCCTGATTTATAACCTGCCGGTATTGGAACGTTTTCAAAATGATGCTAACTCAAAAAGTTTATATATTTTCCCATTAAAAGCATTGGCTCAGGATCAATTGCGGGTTTTTGAGCAAATGGCCGCTCACCTTGGAGAAACAAGACCGACGGCAGCCATTTACGATGGCGACACAACAGCCTATCGGCGTAAACGTATCCGCGAGGCACCCACCAATGTAATTTTAACCAATCCTGAAATGCTGCACCTGTCTTTTTTGGCCTATCATCGGAAATGGGCTTCATTTTTTCAGAATCTACAAACCGTAGTGGTGGATGAAGTTCACACTTACCGCGGAGTGATGGGCTCCCATGTGGCGCAAATTTTCAGACGTTTTCACAGAATATGCCGATATTATGACGCATCACCGACATTTGTGTTCAGTTCTGCCACGGTGTCTGATCCGGACCACCTGGCCCGACAACTGACCGGCCTTTCGGTGACAGCGGTTACCAAGTCCGGAGCGCCCCGTAAAAATCGCTCCCTTGTCTTACTTAACCCGGAAACCGGTCCGGCCCAGGCGGCAATCCTCTTGTTAAAGGCCGCGTTACACCGTAAGCTTCGCACCATCGTCTATACCCAGTCACGCAAACTCACCGAGCTGATTGCCCTTTGGGCTGCCAGTCAATCCAGCGATTTTGCAAACCGCATCAGTGCCTACCGGGCAGGATTTCTTGCTGAAGAACGCCGGGATATAGAATCGCGACTTTCAAAGGGCGATCTTCTGGCGGTCATTTCCACCAGCGCCCTCGAGCTGGGTATTGATATCGGAGATCTGGATCTGTGTATTCTGGTTGGATATCCAGGCACAGTGGTGTCCACCTGGCAACGCGGCGGTCGGGTAGGGCGCAGCGGACAGGATTCTGCTTTGATTCTGATTGCCGGGGAGGATGCTCTGGATCAATTTTTCATGCGAAATCCCCAGGACTTCATCAACCGTGAACCGGAAACAGCGGTGGTCAACCCATACAATCCACAACTATGGGCACAGCATTTGGAGTGCGCCGCTGCGGAACTGCCATTAAAAACCGACGAACCCCTATCCAGTGAAAAAAATGCAGCAGCAGCCCTCAATCGTCTTGAAAAGAACGGAAAACTGCTGCGCAGTGCTGATGGCAGGGAACTGTATGCACGACAAAAAAACCCTCACCGACATGTGAACATCCGGGGCACCGGTCACCGTTTTCAAATTGTGGTTAAACATTCGGGGAAAAACATGGGCGAAATCGATGAATTCCGGGCATTTCGCGAGACCCACCCCGGAGCAATCTATATTCACCGTGGTGATACCTATCGTGTCGATATTTTAGATTTCAATGCTGGAACCATTTTGGTTTCCAAAACGGAAGTGGATTATTACACCCAGATTCGAGGATATAAAGAAACGGAAATTCTGGAAATTTATGCACAAAAACCGGTTTGGGGTACCATGGCCGCTACCGGACGGTTAAAAGTGACCGATCATGTCACCGAATATGAAATCCGGCATATTCATAGCAAAAAATTGATTGAAAAAGTCAGTTTGGATCTGCCGCCTCAAATTTTTGAAACCGAAGGCCTGTGGTTTAAAATTCCTCCGGAGATAATACGCACTGTTGAAACCGAACATCTTGATTTCATGGGAGGTATCCATGCCGTTGAGCATGCCGCCATCAGCATTTTTCCGCTTCTGGTCATGGCGGATCGAAATGATCTCGGCGGATTGTCGACACCCTATCATCCACAGCTGAACAGTGCCGCCGTATTTGTTTACGATGGTATTGCCGGAGGGGTCGGATTGAATCGGGAGGTGTATAAACACGCCGATCGTTTGCTGGAATATACCCTGGATATCATTCAAGGCTGCTCCTGTGAGTCCGGTTGCCCATCCTGTGTCCATTCGCCGAAATGCGGTTCGGCAAACCGACCCATTGATAAAGCGGCGGCAATATCGATACTCAGCAGATTGAAACAAATGAGCGCCACAAACCCCGCCCGTGCGCCGGCGATTATCGAGCCGCAAAAACCCATCGTTCAAACTGGTAAAAAAGCATCTGAAGCCTTGCATTACGGCGTCTTCGATCTGGAAACCCAGCGTTCAGCAGCCGACGTCGGAGGATGGCACCGGGCGGATTTGATGAAGATCAGTTGCGTTGTGCTATATGACTCAAAAGAAAACCGGTTCATCGATTTTACAGAAAATCAAATCCCCCGGTTTATCGAGCGCCTGCAGGCAGTTGATCTGGTTGTGGGCTTCAATATCAAACGGTTCGACTATCAGGTGCTCAAAGGGTATTCCGATTTCAATTTCATGCAATTGAACAATCTGGACATCCTGGAAGAAGTGAAAAATTGCCTTGGCTTCCGTTTGTCCTTGGCCCATTTTGCCACGATCACCCTAGGTGCCGACAAATCCGGCGATGGACTGCAGGCGCTCCGGTGGTGGAAGCAGGGACGTATTCTTGAGATCATCAAGTATTGCAGGCAGGATGTAAAGCTCACCAGAGATCTGTTTCGGTACGGTAGAAAAAACGGCCATCTGGTTTTTAAAAACAGAGACGGTAAAAATGTGCGGGTTCCGGTTGATTGGCAGTGATGGAATGACGATTGCCGAATGAAGAACAGGGCAGGGCATAGTCATTCCTTTCTTCGACATTCGTTATTCGGTAACAGTTCAGTTCGATTTCTCCCGGTTCGCTTGAATGTGCCGCGACAGTTGAATCAGATCCGTAATCACCAGATCGGGGGTAAGTTCTTTGCAACAGGCCACGTCAGCCCTCAGACGCAGCGATCTCTTGTCCCCGGCGAACAGGGCTGTCTGAAATCCGGTGGCTTTGGCGGGATAAATATCATTGAGCATGTCATTTCCGAGATAAAGGATGTTAGAAGGCTGAATTCCTCTTGCCCCAAGCTTTTCAGCAGCTATTTTAAAGAGCATGGTCGATGGCTTGGCCACTTCAAATTTATAAGAATAAAATATTAAATCTTTATTAAATCCGATGGTTGTCAGGTCTGAATGTAAGAACCACTTGAATAAATACGGGGTATAAAACTGGGCATTGGATATGATGCCCATCAATATCTTTTGGCGCCGGAGGGCGGTCAGCATATTTTTAAGATTGGGCATAGGAAATACCGGATTGACAATTAGTTCAAATTCAACGGCAAATTGTCTGACGATGTTAGCGTCCTCTTTTTGCAGTACCTCCATCCAAATCCGGTCGATATTGACCTCCGGAAAATCAACGCCCCGGTTGCGCAGTTCCTTATGTCTGATTTTGATGGCGTGATAAAATTCACTCAACAGAATTTGCGGTGATTTGCGGATGGTATATTGGGTCAGTAGTTGATTGATTTTCTTGATTTCCGGCGATTTTTTAGCGGCAAGACTGATGTCGCCTGATCCGCTAATAAAGAGGGTTCCATATATATCAAACAGTAAACATTCGATCCTTTGCTTTAACGAGCCTGTCGGTTTTAATGATGTCGGCTGGGGCGTCAAATGGTGCAGATATCTTTGGATGGACTTCGTTTCCATCATGGCACTATTCCCCGTAATCGCCCCACTTTAAGAGACTGAATTTTTCCAGATTCAAAAAGGCCGTTGCCAAAGCGGTTTTATCAATTCTCTGTTTAACCGGCGTTTTAACCACCTTAGTGTAAAGGTTCAGCATTTTTTGCCGGTTTATTGTTTGATTGTAGCATTCCTGAACAATCCGTTTGTTGGTATTGATTCGTTCGTCTTTGTCGGAAACCATGCCGGGATCTGAAAGAAACGGGTTTATTTGAATCGACTTTTCAACGGCTTTTTTGCTGGACATCAGGCGTACGATCACTTCTTTTTGGGCAGTTTCATCGAGGATTCCAAAATCGATGACCCCATTTTGGGATATGGAATCAAGTGCTTTCAGGATCAAGGCCTTATCGATGGGCAAATTAAACAGTGTGCAGGCATTCAGTGCACAGGCAGTCCATCTTTGATTGAAACGGTGAAGGCCGATCCAATCTACTGGAATTGACAGACAGGTGTAGAGATGATCTAGCAGGATTCCATTTTTTGTAAAATCTCGACAAATGTCCGGAAGGCTACGTCCCCAGATCAATTTTTCAAAAAGCCAGGGTTCAAGAAAAGAAAATCCAAACCCCTCGGTAATGCTGGTCGTGATCAAAAAATCGGCAGACAGAACCAGGGTCTCAAAATTATGACCCAGGCCTTTATCAAATTCTATATCCAATTTCCGGTCTCTAACAAAAACTTTCCACCCCTCGTAACTTTTTATATCTGACGGACTATTGGGCGGCAAAGTGACGGCCAGGGTTTGTCCGTGTCTAAAAAACAGAGATAATAAAATGGCTTCACCGATATTTTTACGGCGGATCGCTCTGATCGGATACAAGACCAGGGGGGGCTCCAATTCAGGTTGTGGTTTTATACGACAGGGGTTTACGGTGTTCAGCAGTCGGTGCAATCCTTCCTTTTTTAACCCGGCGGCGAGTAGGATTTCATAATCCCGCTGATTGATGACCCCGTAATGGCAGTCGGCCGGATACTCGTCTGAAAAATAGTCCAAAGGTCGTCCATCCTCAGCAAAATCATGAATTTGCAGGAAGAGGTTTAGACCCTTTTTTTGCAATAATTTTAAAATTTCTAAAAATTTTTTATTTTTGGCCAAAGTAGGATTGTGTACGTGAAGGACATCGCACAGCCCGCTAAATTTGTGACGGATGGCATTGATGATCTTTTCGGCCACGTCATTGGGGTTGATTTTTTTTTTATACTGACTGCTGTATCCAAGTTCGGGGATATGAATGAAATCGGCGGGAAACGGCGTCTCCGGAGGAAGTCCTGTGAGCACAAGAGTTTTGCATTTTTTTCCGATGGCAGACAACTGCTGCTTTAAAACAGTGGTGACCCCGCCGGTTTTTAGATGATAATGCAAAAATGCGATTTTCATGTACTTTGCTATATCATTTTTTTCTTTTTTTGGTGAGGTTTTTGTATAAAAAATTGCAGTTTTGTTGAGCCGATATCAATGACATCAAGATCATTGAGGATGGCTGATTGTTTCACTGATTTTTCATTGAGTTTCGGCTTTGACAGCCCACCAACATAGCTTAAGTAGAAACCATCGGGTCTTCTGCTGATGGTGACCGCTGTTCGTCCAACGAATAGCCCCTTAACAACAATATCGGAAGTGCGGTGTTTGCCGAGTTTGGTAATCTTACCGTTGAGCTTGGTTTTACCGTTTCCGCCGGCTAAATAGGTCAGGACCCCAATGATCTCATTCTTATTACCTTTGCTGGCAGGTTTGGGAATTTTTGAATTGCTCTTTTTCATCATATTTCGATGCTGACTTGTATCCATTACCATGGTTTTTTCCATCTCATCCGAAGCATCATCGGGCATTACCTCATCTTCGGAATAGAAAAAATCCAGAGAATGCTTCCCGATACTGATAACATCTCCATTTTTGAGCCAATGTGAATTAATCAAATGCTCGTTGACGAAGGAACCATTTTTGCTTTGCAGGTCGACCAGCACAAACCCATCTGCCATTGAATCTATTTTGGCATGGTGACCCGAAACCGCCAGATTTTCGATGACCACGTCATTGTTTTTCCGCCGGCCGATTGTTAAGGAATGTCCCTTCTGAAGCCGATAATCTCCAAGTGTGGTATCTTTAAATTTTAAGGTTAAGTTTGGCATCTTGCAGCTCTTGGATATTGTAACATTAGATTAAGTTTATTCTGGTCAGAATTCTGAAAGAATTCCGCTTAATCAGGGCTAAAAATCGTTTGATCTTACGCTGTGAATTTTTAACCAATTTGATTTTAAGCACAATCACAGTAATATTGTCATCACCACCGCGATCATTGGCCAGGTCCACCAGTTTTTGACATGCCGCATCAGGCCCATAGTTGTGGGTCAGTTCCAAAATTTCTTCCGGTGACACTTTGTCATCCAAACCGTCGGAGCTGATCACTAAAATATCATCTTTGAAACATTGAATTTCATAAATATCTACTTTTACAAATTTTTCCGTTCCCACTGCCCGGGTTAACACATGCCTGAATTCCATTCCCAGTTTTTCGGCATTTTCCGGGTTAAGAGCTTTTTGCTCTGCCAGAAATGTATGGGGCACCGACAGCAGCTTGATCTTGCCGGCGCGAACCAGATAAATGGGACTGTCTCCGACATTGGCTGCAATCAGAGTGTTTTCGGTAAAGTATAGGGTAGATACAGTCGAGCCCATTCCCAGCCAGAGTTTGTTTCCCAGAGATGCTTCATGCACGACCTGGTTGGACAGGCGAATAGCGCTAAGAAGACGGTTGGCTTCCAGGGAGAGGGCTTCATCGAAGTCTGCAATTTGATCACAATCGTCATTGCCTATGGATTTTTTGATATACTCTCCGATGGTTTCGACAACCAGTCGACTGGCAATATCACCGGCCCGATGGCCACCCATCCCATCGGCGACGACATAAAGTCCCAGAGCATCTTCAAGAATCAGGGCATCTTCATTGACTTTGCGTTTTTTACCTTTATCGGTAATACTTGCCGATTCGACAATGATCATAATGCTTAAATAACTTCAAATAAAATTGGTTTGGCAATTAGGCCCTTAGTCCGTTTTTATGACAACATCTTGTCAGAAATCGAAACACAAAGATTAATTAACAATAAACATTTATTGTTTGTGTCTTGTGCAGCTATTTTTTCCGGTTTGTGATGATAAAAAACTTGCTGTTGCCGAATTAATCTATTATAAATTGATAGTGTTTAGTGATTCCACAAATTTCTACCATCCCGAGCGGAAGCCGTCACCTGAGTTTTATCTGGTTTCAATATATAGTATCGTCTATTTGAAAGGAAACATTAATTTTTTTAAATAATTATAGCTTTAATCACCTAACGACGAAACAATGCGAACCATCAAATTGCTTAAAAATACCATACAGAATTATGGTTGGGGGTCTCCAACTGCAATTCCTGAACTTCTCGGAGAGCGGAATCCTTCACATGAGCCCAGAGCTGAGCTTTGGATGGGCGCTCACCCCAAAGCGCCATCCTTTGTAAATTATGATGGGCAATGGCTGTCGCTAACAGAATTAATTGCAAAGTACCCGCAAGAGATCCTGGGGAATGATGTGGCTTTGGCTTTTGATAACAAACTGCCGTACCTGTTCAAAGTACTGGCGGCTGCAAAACCCCTTTCCATTCAGGCGCACCCCGGCTTGAATCAGGCTAAAGAGGGATTTAAGAGGGAAACCGACCAGGGAATCGCGATAGACGCTCCCAACCGCAATTACAAGGATGACAACCAAAAAGCAGAGTGTATATGTGCTTTATCAACGTTTTGGGCAATGTGTGGATTTCGTAATATCCCCGATATCCTCGCCTTGATGGGTCAAAATTGTCCTGTAGGGTTGGCCTGCGAATTGGATTTACTGAAAAAGCAGCCGGATTTCCGAGGATTGAAGAGATTCTTTACGGATTTGTTGACCCTGGACTGCCAACGGAAAAAACGAGTGATCGATGAGGCCGTCCAAAATGCGCATCAATATTCGGATGAAAATTTTGCGTTTTACTGGATGACAAGACTTGCAAATGAATACCCCAGCGATATTGGAACTCTTGCCCCCCTGTTGTTAAATCTTATTGAATTGAAGCCCGGCGAAGCCTTATTTCTGCCCTCAGGGGAACTGCATGCCTATCTGGAAGGAGTAGGGATGGAGTTGATGGCCAATTCGGACAACGTTTTAAGAGGGGGGCTCACCCCGAAACATATAGATGTACCGGAACTGCTGAAAGTGGTGAACTTTAAACCCCGTCCTGTCAATATTCTAAAGACCATAAAAAAAAATGAGAATGAACGAGTATATGTCAGCGAAGCGGATGAATTTGTTCTTTCGGTGGTTTCGACATCAGCAGGAAGCCCTTATGATTCATCAGAATCCAGGAGTGTTGAAATTATGCTGTGTACCGAAGGCACGGCTTACTTAAAGGATAAAGGCACCCAGGAAATTGTCAATATTAAAAAAGGGGATTCCGCCATTATCCCCGCTGCTGTGATCGGCTACTCAATTACAGGGGATGCCTTGATTTACACAGCCGCAGTTCCATGATAAATTCGGTAGGCCATAAAAAGACTTTGACAAACGACAGTGAATATGGTTTCAAATACTTTTAATTCCTTGACAAAAGTAAAAGATTTAATTAGCTTAGCGCCGTTGTTATGATTTTTCCAACCAGAGTCCCTTTTGACCCACAGGAGCAAATGATCAATGACACTGACCAAAGCCAATATCGTAGATGCAATTCACAATGATCTCGGATTTCCTAAAAACCGATCTGCCGAACTGATAGAGATTCTGCTGGAACAAATCAAAAGTACTTTAGAAAAAGGAGAGGACGTTTTGATCAGCGGATTCGGTAAATTTTGTGTAAAGAACAAAAAGGAAAGAAGAGGAAGAAATCCGGCCACGGGCGATGATATGATGCTCTCGCAACGTCAGGTGGTCACATTTCGATGTTCCCATTTGTTGAGAGAAAAAATTAACGGCCGGTAACCCCAAATTAATGAACGGTCTTTTTATCAGGTGGCTGACCTCCAGCGGCGCCATTATCCTTACATCGTATATGCTTGACGGTATCCATGTAGCGGGATTTTTTGCGGCATTTCTCGCGGCGGCCGTGCTTGGTATTTTAAATGCACTGTTTAGACCCATCGCACTTCTTATTACCCTCCCAATTAATATTCTGACCCTGGGTTTTTTTACCTTTGTAATTAACGCCCTGATGCTGAAGATGGCATCCGGTGTCATTTCAGGTTTTGACGTTGATGGATTCTGGTCGGCCATTCTGGGTTCACTGATGATCAGTGCCATCAGCTGGCTGCTTAATTCGTTTGTTGATAGGCGTGGGACCTGGCGCTACATTGATCTGGAACACAGAAGCGATGAGGCGGACACTACCCGAAACCACACGATAGACTTAAAACGCAAGAAGGATGACCATTGGGAATGACCTTGGGAATTACGAATGTCGATAGACGAATGACGAGTTAAGGAATCCTATCGATTTTATGATCATCAAACGACGACGCGAAGCGACTTCCACAATTTGTTAATATTCATTCATCATTTTTTATCGGCGACACCCGCTTCGTCTAAGGTCATCACTTCTCTAAAAACACTGACTGCACCCTGCATAATGTTCATGGCCAAGGCACCGCCGGTCCCTTCGCCCAATCGCATTCCGAGATCCAGGATCGGGTCTATCGCAAGATAATCCAGCATTGTCCGGTGGCCGGTCTCTTCAGAACGGTGGCCGGCAAATAGATAATCCTTCACAAAAGGGCACAGGGACTGGGCAATGAGGGCACCGGCTGTCGAAATGAAGCCGTCGATTACCACCGGGTGCCGGTGAAATCCGGCAGACAGTACACAGCCGGCAATTGCCCCGATTTCAAATCCACCCACCTTGGCAAGCACATCCAGGCCGTCGGCAGGGTCCGGATTATTTACTGCGATGCCGCGGGCCACCACATCCCGTTTGCGGGTGAGTCCTTCAATGTCAACACCGGTTCCGCGTCCAACCATTTTTCGCGGGTCGGCGCCGCATATGACGGCCCCGATTGCGGCCGAAGGAGTGGTATTGCCGATGCCCATATCTCCGGTACCTATAATTTCAACCCCCTGCTGATAAAGCTTGGAAGCTTCATGGAATCCGAACAAAATGGCCTGTTCAGCATTGCGGCGTGACATCGCCGGCCCGCGGGCAAAATTGGAGGTACCGTGAGCAATTTTGTGAACAATCAATCGATCGCTGTCAACGCCATCCAGTTCGGCTTTGATGCCCATATCCACCACAAATACATCCGCTGCCACGTGCCGTGCGATGGCATTGATGCCGGCACCGTCGGCGAGAAACGTCCGCACCATGGCACCGGTCACTTCCTGGGGATATGCACTGACGCCTTCTTCTACGACTCCGTGATCACCGGCCATCACCAGTATTGCTTTGCGATTTAAGGATGGCTGCAGGGTTTTTTGGATTCCGCAGAGACGCTCGGAAATATCATGCAGCCTTCCCAGGGCCCGGGTCGGCATAACCAGCTTTGCAGTTCTTTTTTCGGCTTTTGTAATCCAATCCTGATCCAGGGGCTCGATACTTTTAATGATGTCTTGCAGGTTCATTTTAAAGATCCTCCGTAAATATTAAATTTGGACGGCATAAATCATGTGCAAACATGATGTAATTTCAACAAATAGAATCTAAGCCTTTTGCGAGACTGCGCTCGCAAAAAGCGGCCTCCTCGGCTGGGCTGAACACCTAAAGCTGAAACTTTCAGTTTCTTACAACCTGTTGCCGGAAAAACCCCGCTAAAGGCCTAAGCTGGCATTGACTATTGGGAGGCACTGCGGGCTCAATCAAAAAAAATCCCCAAGCGTAACCGCTTGGGGATTTGCCGTCTCCACAAACATCAACGTAATGGCAGGTCTTCTGACTTTCGGATCAATCTACCGTCCGCGCCTTCCCGATCTGTTTGGTGATAAATCAGTGGTAATTGCGGATTTCGTCCCCGAACACAGCGGCGGGTCCGTACCGGAATTTCACCGGTTTCCCTGTTGGGCCCCAAGGGCACCACTACGTTGCATGAATAAATTTGTGACTTTATATAGATTGCCAAGATCTTTTTGTCAAGACTTTCTTTTGCTGAAGTTGTTTAACATATATAGTCAAGCAATCGGTATATAAGGATCTTAAGGACCTGCCCGACACATAGCGACTGTCTGATTTTTGACAATTTTCCATACTTTGTGGTATATTAAAAAGTACATTCGTATAAATCTTATATTCTACTGATGCGGATGTACCACCATCAAGTAAGGACATTATCGTGGCCAATCAGATTCCGCAATCGCCTGCCGTGAAAACCAGCCATCCTTCGGGATCGGAAACCCCAGATGACTCTCTCTCTACCGAAGCGCTCGATGCGGTTCGGGGGTTTATGGCAGCATTTTCAAAGGCGGTAAAAAGCTATTCCCTCTATCCGGAAACACACACTATTTCAGTAAATCTGTTGAGTAGTCTTGAAAATGGTCTGACAAATTTCCTGCAAACATCCCCTGAGCTGAAACTTGACATTGAAAAAGAACGGATCTGTTTTAAAGGGGTTGAAGTTTACCGGAAAAACGGTAAAGAGGATTATCTGGTCACACCATTTTTCCGCGACGGAATCATCTGGATTGAATTCGGTAAGGGCACGGCAGCGGACGAACTCTCCTTTCTGCTTGGGTTGCTAAGCGAGTATCGAACCCTAACAGATGAATCCGAAGGGGATTTGGTGACAGCGCTATGGAAGAAAAACCTAGCGCACATCCACTATGAAGCAGCAGAAATATTTTGGGAAACGGAGCCAACCCTCGATTTTTCACACTTTAGTGTGTCGGGATCATCAAACGAAAAATTACAGGGTCCGGCGGGTTTAGGGCACGGCAACACGGCTGGTAGGCAGCAAGGTGAATCAGGAGATGCCGGAAATCAATCAACGGTGAGCATTGTCTCGACGCAGGTCAAACGGAGCGTGATGCAGTTGACGCCCGCAGAAGTTGAAATTCTCCAAAAATTGATCATCGAAGAGGAACAACGCAATCGCAGCGAAGATGTCCTAGATGTGCTTCTGATTATTTTGGAAGATGAGGATGAAAAGGAGGCGTTTAGCAATATCCTTGAGATTTTAGTTCAGGAATTCGAAAATATCCTGCGCCACGGTGAATTTCAGCTTGCCGTCAAGATTCTTAGCTTTCTTAAAAAATTACCTGACAGGGACGCTGCAAAAAAAATCTGGCGAGATCCACTGCTCGATCAATATTTTGAATCTGTTTCAGATTCAGAGGTCCTGGAGGCTTTAGAGGCGTATCTATCGGATTTCAAATCTGAGGACGCCGCCCATTTAGAAACATTGCGAAAAGTTCTTCTGATGCTGCGGCCAAAAGCAGTTTTCACCTTGGGTCCATTTCTATCGGAGATTTCATCAGGCGCCCTTCGGCGCCGGCTGATGGAAGCCATTGGAATTTTGTCAAAGCAGGATTTGAATCCCCTAAACGAACTGCTCAAATCACCGGATGACCTCATGGTACAGCGACTTGTAACCATTGCCGGGCATCTGGACGGAAAAGATGCGCAAAAACTGCTGCTTGATATGGCCCGCCATCCTTCACTTGACGTTCGCCGGCAGGCACTTAAACAGCTCCTTAAACGAAACGGCCATGTGCAACGGTCATTTTTCTTTTTGCTTGAAGATCCCAGCGACATCATCCGCCGGGAAATCCTGGGCCGTCTGGCCTCTGAACGAACCCGAAGATCAGAAGATCCTTTGCTGGAATATCTCGGGCAGAAAGCGTTTAATATTTCAGGTTATGATCATATTGTGGCCTGTTACGCAGCTCTCGGGAAATGCGGTTCCTCGCGTTCAATCCCTTTTTTAAAAGCGACGCTGGAGGAACGGGACTGGTGGGAATTCTTTAATTTCGGCGGATCGCCGCATCGCCGGGGAGCAGCCGTAGCCCTGGCGGAACTAAAGACACCCGAGGCGCATAAAATTCTCCTCCAGGCGACTCGCAGCTTATTTCCATTCATCAAGCGCGCAGCACGTAAGGCTATTTCAGGGAGACGGCCGCAATGAATGCAGATGAGAAAACCAATAGTCTAAATAACCCTGTGCAGCTTGGTGAAAGCCTGTTTACGGCTTTCTACAAAATGGTGCAGGCCGTTCGAATCCATCGGGACAACAATCAGCTGGTAATCCAAAGCGCTGAATATTTCATTCGTGCCGTCAATCGTTTCGGTGGTGACGAAAGCCATTTAATGATTCAAATTACTTCGGGACGCTTCTATCTGCAGCAGGAGAAACTTCTCTACCGTCGTGAAACCGCCAATCTAATCAACAACGCGCTGACCTATTTTGAGAAGCGCAGCCTCCACGGTCTGTCGCTTTCTACCGCGATTCAACATAAGGATTTGAGCAAGGTACTCCTTTTTGCCCATTTGATGAATCAGGCTGAGTCTCGTAAAGATCCGTCCGGCTGGCTCGAAATACAGATCAGTGAAAAGGGTTTGGATTGGGTCGAAATCATTACTGAGCCTGATTCGGACAGCCTTTACAATTTGGAAGGGGATGATTCGCTGACGATAACCCTGGATGCCACGTCCGCCGGCCAGGTAGACAAAGCCGTTAAAAGCGCTGAAATAGCCTATGCCGGCTCGCTTGCGTCACTTAAAGAAGTTATCGGCAAGGTATCGGATAATCGGCCGACGGGAGTACGCAAAACGGTTCGAATTGTCCAGAAGACGGTTGATCTGGTGATCGATAAACGGTCGGTCCTGTTGAAACTGAGCACCTTGAGGGATCATGACGACTATACCTATACCCATTCGGTCAATGTCTCGATCCTTGCCATCTGTCTGGGTCAGCACATCGGGCTTACCAAGAACGCGCTTGAAACACTGGGAATCTGCGGATTATTCCACGATCTCGGCAAAGTCGATGTTCCTCTGAAAATTCTCAACAAACAGGGAAAACTCAGCGACCATGAGTATAAAGTGATCCAAAAGCACTCTTTGAACAGCGTTCGCCACATTGCAAAATTAAGGGCGCCCCGGGAACTGAAATCCAAAATCATGCTGGCCCCTTTTGAGCACCATTTAAAATACGACCTAAGCGGCTATCCACGATCCTGGCGTAATGAACCTGTCAGTCTTTTTGGTAGAATTCTGACCATTGTCGACGTGTTTGACGCCATCACATCACACAGGGTTTATCGGTCCGAAGCAATCAGCCCGGATCAGGCTCTGAGAATGATGAGTCAAAGCGCCGGCAAAGATTTTGACCCGATTCTGCTCAAAGCCTTTATCAACATGCTCGGCATTTATCCGGTTGGAACCCTGGTGGAGCTTGATACCGGTGAAATCGGACTTGTATCTGAAAACCCGGAACAAAGCGACGGCGCGCATCCTCTGGTCACAATTTTGATCCCGGCGGATGGCCAGGGCTATACGCGCGGTGAAATCGTGGACCTCGCTGAACGTAAAACATCCGGCGGCAGTTACAAACGCAGTGTTTTAAAAACCTACAACCCTGCTCTGTTCGGTGTCCAGCCATCCGAGTTTATCATTTAGCGGTTTCCGTCGGCCATCCTCTGAAACCCAAAAACCCCTTATCCGTCGGCATATTTTATTTTTTTCTTGATAAAAAGCAGATTTAATAGTAAATCCCAAACTGTTAAGGTGCTCGAAGGAGCTTAATAGGGAATCCCGTGAAAATCGGGAGTGGTCCCGCCGCTGTGACCCCACCTTTTTCATTTGAAAAAATTGGGAACCCTTTCAGCCATACTATGTCACTGTTTCGGTCGACCGGGATGGGAAGGCTGCTGAAAGGGCGGGGAAGCCCGAAGACCTGCTTTAACAAATAACCATAGCTCTGCGTCGGGACAGAGTTTGGCTGACAGACAAACAAGGGCCAAGCAAACTGGGTGCAACCCTTCAAGCCGAAAACGCTTGAAGGGTTTTTTTATTGAAGTGTATAAATGTTGCTCCGGATACTCCAAAAAACAGGCCGATTCAGAAAAAAGCTGCAGCAGGCGGCTTCAGTTCAGTTTGCCCTGCTGGCAGTTTTTCTGGGTGCGGTGATTATTATCTCCACTGGAATGGGATATATACAGTTGCCCCCGGCTACAGTGGTTAAGATCATTTTTGCAAAATTAAGCGGGCAATCGGATCTTCTCAGGGAAATGGATTCAATCTTCCCGGTTGTGGTGATGGATGTGCGCTTGCCCAGGATTTTATCGGCTGCCGTCGTCGGCGCCGGATTGGCCATATCCGGTGTTGTGTTCCAGGGTATTCTGTTAAATCCGCTGGCAGATCCTTATACGCTGGGGGTGTCTGCCGGAGCCGCTTTTGGTGCATCGCTGGCAATTTTATTTAATATCGAAATGATGGGATCCTATTCAGTCCCTTTGTTTGCATTTGTCGGCGCTGCCGTGACATTATTGTTCGTCGTATATCTTTCATCTTCCAGCGGAGGACTTTCTTCGAACAACCTGATCCTTTCCGGCATCATCGTGGCAGCCATTTTATCGGCCGGCATCAGTTTTCTGAAGTATGTCGCCGACGAACAGGTTGCCGTCATCATTTTCTGGCTGATGGGGAGTTTCGGATCAAAAACCTGGACCGACGTTGGTCTCACTTTTTTGTTTATTTTGATCGGCTTTTTGGCCTTCATGTTCTTTGCGCGGGACATGAACCTGATGTCTTTGGGAAATCGGACGGCATCATCTCTGGGCGTGGATACGAAAAAAGTAACCATTTTTTTACTAATAGCAGCCTCGTTGGTTGCAGCGATTTGTGTGTCCGTGTCAGGGATTATCGGTTTTGTTGGGCTTCTGGTACCCCATATGATGAGATTGCTTACCGGACCGGACAACCGACGGCTGATTCCAATGTCTTTTTTGGCAGGGGCTATTTTATTGCTGATCGCCGACACTATCACCCGGGCTGTTTTGCCGTCCGAAATACCCATCGGCGTGCTGACAGCGCTAATCGGGGGGCCACTCTTCTGTTATATTTTCCGCAAACAACAGAGAATGCGAAGGGGATAATAAACGATGCCCTTTGAACTAACCGGCGTGAGTTTCTCTTATCCGGGGAAAAAAGTCCTTGACGACATCTCCATGTCCTTTGCGTCGGGCATGTTCTGTGGCATTATCGGTCCCAACGGGTGTGGGAAAACCACCTTGCTGGATCTGCTTGCCAAACATCGTCGGCCCACGTCCGGCAGGATTGCTTATAAGGGTAAAAATCTTGGGAGCTATTCAACAAAAGAGTTAGCGAAGGAAATTGCGTTGGTTCCTCAAGATTTTTATATTAATTTTCCCTTCACGGTGAAAGAGGTGGTAATGATGGGACGTTATCCGCATATTCCAAGATTTTCCGTTCCTTCTGCTGAAGATATCAACATTGTGCAGGACATCATGGAAAAAACGGAGGTGAGTGAATTTACCGGTCGATTCATCACCGAACTCAGCGGAGGCGAAAGACAGCGGGTGGTTTTTGCCCGGGCTCTGGCCCAGGGTTCGCATGTGCTGATTTTGGACGAGGCGACCTCCAATCTCGATATCAATCACTCCCTCAGCCTTTTAAATATCTGCGAAAAACGCATGAAGCAACAGGGCAGAACCGTCATTTCCGTTATGCAGGATATCAACCTGGCAGCGGTGTACTGCGATTATCTGGTATTCATGTCCGGGGGCCGTATTGTTAGGCATGGTGCCACCAAAGATGTGTTGAATCCCGACATGATCCGTAAGGTTTTCAACGTTGATGCCAAGGTTTATACGGAATCCTATTCAGACTCATTGCAGGTGGTTTTCAAAAAATAGGATATGAAAATTTATATTCGGCAAAAAAATATTCGAATCTGTTCAGCGGTCATCGTTATGCTGTTTTGTGTCCTGACCCTGCCCGCGGCCGGCAGCCAGTTTCGGACCGAAAACAAAAACGTGGTGATAGATCAATCCGGTCGCAGGATTGTGGTTGTTAAACCGTATAAGCGGATTATTTCTCTTTACGGCGCACACACGGAAAACTTGTTTAGTTTGGGACTCGCCAAGGAGATCATTGGTGTTTCACGTCATGAAAATTTTCCCGCCCAGGCTTTAAACAAACCGGTGTTTTCATATCATGATGACCCCGAAAAGTTTATAGCTGCCCGTCCCGATCTGGTTTTGGTTCGTCCCATGATCGATCGAGGATATCCGCAATTTGTGACACGACTTGAAAAAAGCGGTATTACGGTTGTATCCTTGCAACCGGCAACTGTCCGTGAAATGTACGACTACTGGAAAATTCTCGGTGTTTTAACCGGCCGGCAAGCGCAGGCTTCCGAGATGATATTGCATTTTCAAAATATATCCGCGAACTTAAAAGTTCTTTCTTCCTCAATAGTGGCTAAAAAAGGGGTTTATTTTGAATCTATTCACAACAAGATGAAAACATTCTCACCTGATTCCATGGCCATATTTGCCCTGGAGACTGCCGGAGGAATCAACGTCGCCGCCGACGCCCGGCCGGTAAGAAAAACCAATATCGCCGGATACGGTAAAGAGCGCATCCTGTCTCGTGCAACGCAAATTGACGTATATCTGGCCCAATCCGGTGCTATGAATCGTCCCACGGTTTCGATGATTAAAAACGAACCCGGCTTTAACGCTATTAAGGCTGTGCGCGACAATCAAATCTTTCTCATTGATGAACAAATCGTTTCACGACCTACGTTAAGATTGCTGGAAGGGATCCGTGAGATCGGCAAAATTTTGTATCCGGATATCTTTAATGATTGAGTGAAACGAAACTACTGAATTTATATTGCTGAGCGGCGCGATATCATTATTCGATGTTCATCTTTCAAAACAACATCGCGCCTATCGGGAAAATCCCATGAGCAGAGGAATTGAAGATTAAATGAAGGGATTCGTCATTGCCGGCACCAAAAGTGGTTGTGGTAAAACCACGGTAAGTCTGGGACTGATGGCCGGTCTGGCCAGGCGGGGGCTGAAAGTCGCGCCGTTTAAAGTGGGCCCGGACTTCATTGATCCCGGACACCACAGCCGGATTAGCGGTGTTAGCTGCAGAAATTTAGATGGGTGGATGCTGCCCCAAAACTTCAATCTCGATGTGTTTACAAAATGCAGCAAAAATGCGGATATTGCTGTGGTCGAAGGTGTTATGGGCCTTTTTGACGGCTATGACGGGAAAAGTGAAGCCGGCTCAACCGCTCAAATGGCGAAGTGGCTGGGCCTGCCGGTAATTTTGCTGGTGGATGCCGCCAGTATGGCCCGCAGTGCAGCTGCAGTCGTCATGGGTTTTGAACATTTTGATGCGAAACTGACATATGCCGGTGTCATATTCAACAACCTGGGCAGCAGCCGGCACCTGCAATATTTAAAAGAAGCGATGCAGGGCCACGTCGGAATGCCCTGCTTAGGGGGCCTTCTTCGCAACAAAGAGATTGTTATTCCGGAAAGGCACCTGGGGCTTGTCACCCAAGAGGATCATCCTCTAACAGAAGAAAAAATCGATCGCCTGGCTGATTTTATCGAAAAAAGTATTGATATAGATGCGCTGTTAGATAATTTAGCGGATACCACCCCGCCCGGGCCAGCCGATCGAAGGCAGCAACCTCAAATTGAAAAAATCGTGCGCATCGCCGTGGCACGGGACCGCGCGTTTTGCTTTTACTATGCCGACAATCTTGAATTGCTGGAAGACCTGGGGGCGGAACTCATTTTTTTTTCGCCGCTGGCCGACAATGATCTTCCCCAAGACATAGACGGGCTTTATTTTGGAGGCGGATATCCGGAATTATTTGCTAAAAAACTAGCTGTAAACAGAACCCTGGGAAATCGGGTGAAAGAAAAAAGCGTTGACGGCATGCCGATTTACGGTGAATGCGGCGG
>JAJRVC010000204.1 GCA_024277475.1 Deltaproteobacteria bacterium | reverse complement strand
GTGTATTGAAGACAATGGTCCGGGCATACCCGAAGGTATAATTTCACACATTTTCGATCCGTTCTATACCACAAAGGAAGTAGGAAAAGGGACAGGGCTCGGGCTTTCTGTGATTTACGGGTTTATCAATGAGCTTGGAGGAGATATTGAGGTGAAAAGTGATGATACCACCCGGTTCTATATCTCATTCCCCATCGATTGCCATTCGACATAGGACAAAAGAAATGAAACATTTTTCCATACTGGTTGTTGATGATGATAAAGATTTTCTGCGAGGGATTATTCGGAATCTTAAAAAAAAGTTTATCCGGATAGAAATTCTCAATGCTTCTTCCGGGACCGAAGCACTTCGTATCCTCCACAAGAAGGAGATCGGCGTCATGCTGTCAGATCTTCGGATGCCTGGAATTTCAGGCCATGAACTCCTGGAAAAAAGTCTTGAATTTAATCCCGATCTCAGAGTTATAATGATTACAGGATATGGAACGATTGAAAATGCGGTTGACGCCTTAAAAAAAGGAGCCTGGGACTTTATCACCAAACCTGTGGAAAGGAATACTTTATACCATACGGTAGAAAAGGCGTTAGCGCATTATGCCCTTGCCAGGGAAAACAAACGCCTCCAGAGCATTATCAAGACCTTGAGTTCAGATCAGACGGACCACTGGGAAAGTGTGGCCATGAAGCAGCTCCTGGAAAAAATAACGGCCATTGCCACGACTGATTATACTGTTCTTGTTACCGGGGAATCAGGAAGCGGCAAAGAATATATTGCAAAAACAATCCATCAATTATCCAAAAGGAATGATGTCTCCTGCCATACCCTGAACTGTCCGGCTATTCCTGAATCTTTGCTGGAAAGTGAACTTTTCGGCCATGTTAAAGGGGCTTTTACAGGCGCTGAGAGAAATCGCGAAGGATTTTTCATGGCAGCGGACAAGGGCACCCTGATTTTGGATGAAATCGGTGATATCAGGCTTTCGATCCAGGTTAAACTTCTTAAATTTTTACAGGACAAAGCCGTAAAACCTGTCGGGAGCAGCCGATCAAAAACGGCGGATGTTCGAATTATTGCATTAACAAATCAAGATCTTAAACAAAAAATTTTAGATGGAAGTTTCAGGCAGGACCTGTATTATCGCTTGAATGTTCTGTCTGTAAATGTTCCCCCTTTAAGAGAAAGAAAAGAAGACATTCCGATACTGGTCAGAAAATTTATTCGGAAAACCTGCCAGGAAATGGACATTGCCGCCATGAAAATTGATCCTGCCGCATTGGGGTTTCTTGCAAGGCAGCCCTGGCCGGGAAATGTTAGAGAGCTTTTAAATTATGTCCGCCGCCTGGCGGTTTTTTCCAACGGTAATACCATAGACCTTGCTCTGATCCATCTTGTGGAAGGAAAAATAGACAGCCCCCAGCTGTCAAAAGGCAACATTCTGTATAAAGATGCAAAAAAAGAGGTTCTGGATATTTTTTCAAAAAATTATCTGAGCCATCTTTTTGAGCAAACCAGGGGGAATGTTGCAAAAGCCTCAAGAATCAGTGGGCTTGAACGGGCATCCATCCAGAAAATTATTAAACGCCTGGATATCGATATATCTCAATTCAGACGCTTGTGAAAATGGTAGTCCATAAGAGCTCGCTTTTTTTTTAAAAAAAAAGATGAATGTAATAACGGTAAGACTAAGCCTTTGAACCTTGATTGTGGGGTCGGGGCTCTAAACCTGCGAGCATTTACGAATGAGGATCCTATGAAGCTACCTAAAATATATCGCATCCGTCAAAGATTTGATGACACCAGAGTCAAAGATATCCGGCAGAGGGTCCGAGCTGAATTGGGCGAATTGTCCTGGTCTGCAATTCGGCCCGGGCACCGGGTGGCGATTGCGGCCGGCAGTCGCGGGATTACCGATATCGCTGAAATCCTGGGAGCAATCGTAGAATTTATAAAATCGCTTGAGGCCGATCCGTTTCTCTTTCCAGCCATGGGCAGCCATGGGGGGGCAACCGCCGCGGGGCAGGTTGCCATGCTGCAACAATTGGGCGTAACGGAAACATCTGTAAAAGCACCGATTTTATCATCCATGGAAGTGGCGGAGATCGGGACAACCAAGAATAAAGTTTCGGTTTTTATGGATAAAAACGCTCTGGCTGCAGATCATATCGTGGTGGTCAATCGCATCAAATCCCATACAAAATTTAAGGCACCCATCGAAAGCGGTGTGATGAAAATGATGGCCATCGGCATGGGAAAACAAAAAGGCGCAGCGCTTTACCACAAAGCCGCTGTTCAGCATACATTTTTCAAAATTATTACCGATGCCGCCCGCTTGGTATTGAAAAAAATGCCGGTAATCTGCGCCGTGGCAATCCTGGAGAACGCTTATGGTGAAACGGCTAAAATTACCGCTTTAAAGGCCAATGAAATTGAAAGCAGGGAAAAAGACCTGTTACTCTTGTCCAAGAAAATGATGGCCAAACTCCCCTTCAATGAGATCGATCTTTTAATTATTGACGAGATGGGAAAAGATATCAGCGGGGTCGGTATCGATCCGAATATTACCGGGAGAAATCGAGATCTGCTGGGAGTTTTCCCCCACCCGGCACAGGTCAAACGACTTTTCGTGCGAGATTTAACAGATAAAAGTAAGGGCAATGCCACAGGCATCGGTCTGGCGGATATCACCACCAAAAGACTGGTGGATAAAATTGATTATGCCGCAACTTATAAAAATTGTATCACCGGCATCAGCCCGGAAAAGGCAGCTGTCCCCATGCACTTTGGAAACGACCGCGAAGCCATAGAAGTCGCTTTGGGATGTATTGGCCGTATTTCAGCGGCGAAAAGCAAAATTGTGCGTATTAAAAACACTTTGCGGTTAGACACCGCTGAAGTGTCTGAAGCTTACGCAGAAATGTTTCAGCAGAGGCCCGATCTGGAAATTATCGGTGGACCTTACGGCATGGAATTTAACAGCGGAAACAATCTCTCATGCTTTTGACGACAACTGTTCACGGGTTTGGGCTCGGTCCTTCGGGGGCTTCGACCCGACAAACAGGTTTAACGTTCAGACATAAGGGTTGACATCGAAAGCAGCTGAAGGGGGATCTGAAATTTTAAAGGTTATTCCGTTAACATCGGTTTAAGGGTGCGGGAGCCGATTTCGGTCATGCGATCGCATATTTGATTAAACATCGCTTCATCGCGATAAACACCAATAATGGCGCCGCCTGAGCCGGCAAATTTGGCGCTGGCGCCGCAGCGACGGGCTGTCTCAACCATGTTAATCTGCCAGGACGGAAGTGTATAAATACTGCGCCGGGTGTCGAAATTTTCATCAATTAACGCGGATAATTGCTCCCAATCACGGCTGAGCAGTGCTTCGCGTCCCCGGACTGTTAACCGGCCAAAAAGCTGCATGGCATTGACAACCAGAGATTCACCGCCGTCAAATCGACCCCGGATGTCATTGTGGAAATTCTCGGTGGGTTCACTGAGTTTGTCATGATATGCAACATAGATGGGAGGCAGCAGGGCGGGATCGAGCCTTTCGTAAGCGTAAAAGGTCACCCCGTCTGCCACGCGTTCAACCAACCTGTTAAAATCCATATAAACCATGCCCTCATAGCACTGAATCACCCGATCCTGCAAGCCGGCCGAAATCCCGAGTTCTTCAGTTTCCACCGACAGCACAAAGGAGGGTTGCTGCTCAAGCGGGATATCAATCCCGTAAAATTTCATCAAACAGCGCAGGGTGGCGACTATAATGGAGCTGGATCCGGCCAACCCGACCTGGCGCGGAATGTTCGTTTCGTAGCGTACCGAGAAATTTCGATCGTGAAGCTTTAAATTGCGTGTCCGACAAAAATCGACAAATCGTTTGATGGTTGCTTTGATAAGCCGGATACCGCCATAATACCCGTGTAACCGCACGTCTTGTATCAGATCATGGATGGAGCGGAAACGAGCGCGATCATCCCTTGACTGGACAATATCGACTGAATCCCACTCATACAGGACAACTTCGGCCCAGAAATTTCGCACGATAATCGAGATGGTTTTGCCGTTGTAGCCGTCGGACGGATTACCAAGAATTCCGGCCCGGGCATAGGCGCGTTTGCGGATGATATCCATAGGGTTTCCAGTTAAGTGGTTAACTGGTTAAGTTTACTGGGTTGATTAAGTTTATTAAGTTAACTGCTTGATTAAGCAAATTAAACCGACTGGTTTGCTGGGTTGATTGTGTTGGTTTCGTTGATTGGGAACTCTTCATCCTCCCACCTTCTAATCTTCCAATCTTCCCAAGCCTACAGAATACTTTTTAAATATGATCGAAGCGAAGGACCGCATTTTTCGTCTGCCAGGGCAAACTCCACAAATGCGCGGAAATACGAGCTGAAATTTCCAACATCATAGCGACGTTCATCCGCACCCAGGCGCACACCATACACTTTCCCTCCACCCTGGATCACCAGGCGAATTGCATCGGTAAGCTGATATTCACCTCCTGCGCCGGGCTGGATCTGCTCAAGGGCTTCAAAGATGCTGGGGGCAAAAATATACCGTGCTGCAATCACCAGATTGCTGGGCGCCTCATCAACCTTTGGTTTTTCAATAACATCTTCAAGCTCAAAGATATCACCGTCGTCTTTGGGCTTGGCGACGCCGTAATGGGCTACCCTGTCGCGGGCCACTTCGGTAAATGCAATCACCGCCTCAGCCTTCTTTTGCCAAAAACATTGGGTCATACGGCCCAGGACGTCACTCTGAGCATTCAGCCCAATGATGGAGTCGCCCAAGGAAACGGCAAATGGCTGATTGCCGACAAAGGGCTGAGCACAGGCGACAGCATGTCCCAGGCCCAATTGCCGGCGCTGCCGGGTGTAGAAATATTGAAGCGGTGCCCGTTCAAAACTGAGTTGAGCCAGCAAGTCCTCTTTGCCGTTTTGACGCAAAATCTCAATTAGCTCATTATCAAGATCGAAATGGTTTTCTATTGAAGCCTTACCGGGGCCGGTAATAAACAATATGCGTTGCATGCCGACGCGCGCCAATTCTTCCACCACATATTGTACGACCGGTTTACGGCCAACCGGAAGCATTTCTTTTGGCTGGGATTTGGTGGCGGGTAAAAGCCGTGTGCCCAGACCGGCTACCGGTACAACTGCAATCTTGATCTGCATTTATAGAACTCCAGATAGATGACGTCTTGTATTTTTGATAAGTTATTGGAATAACAGTTACTTTAGCAATCATTCTCTCGGCAAGGAACATGGAATGATGGAATAGTGGATAAAAAAATAGTTTGCTTTTGATTTTAAGTCAATACTCGATAATGATTGAAAAAGATTTTTGCCTGTAATAAATACTGATATCGTTGATCGGTTGATTAGTTGATTGGTTAAGTGGCTGTAAATATGGATTGAAGAGAGGTCTTTCATGAAACTATTCTTGTCTGAAGATTTTTTACTCCAAACTGAGACTGCTAAAGCCTTATATCATGACTTTGCGAGGGATATGCCGATTATTGATTATCACAGCCATCTGCCGGTGCAGGAAATTGCAGAGGACCGGACCTTTGGCAATCTCACCCAAATCTGGCTGAACGGGGATCATTATAAATGGCGGGCCATGCGTGCCGATGGCGTTTCAGAAAAATACATCACCGGGGATGCCACGGATATTGAAAAATTTCAAGCCTGGGCCGCGACTGTGCCCAAAACCCTGCGCAATCCGCTCTATCTCTGGACCCACCTCGAACTGAAACGCTGTTTCGGTATCAGCACGCTTTTGAGTCCCGACACCGCCGAAGAAATTTTTGAAACCGGCAGACGGATGCTTCAGACTGCAGCCTTCAGTGCACGTGAGATTTTAAAGAAAATGAACGTGAGGGTGCTGTGTACCACCGATGATCCTGTCGATGACCTGTCTCATCACCGGAAACTTCTTGAGGATCAAAGCTTTGAAATCAAGGTTCTGCCGGCCTTCCGGCCGGACAAGGCCATAGCAGTGGAAACACCGGATTTCTTTAACCAGTGGGTTGACCAGCTGGCAGGGGCCGCAGATATAAACGTCGCCGATTTCGACTCCTTCCTGGCGGCATTGCAAAAGCGACATGATTTTTTCCACCGGATGGGTTGCCGACTATCGGATCACAGCCTTGAACAGCCCTCCGCCGAAGACTTTTCGGCCGCAGATATTGCCCGAATTTTCGAAAAAGTTCGCAGGGGACAGACTGTCGTACAGCCGGAAATCCTGCAGTTCAAGTCTGCCATGCTGCTGGAGCTGGCCGGCATGGATGCGGAAAAAGACTGGGTCCAGCAGTTCCACCTGGGAGCACTGCGCAATGTGAATTCACGTGCCCGGAAAACGCTGGGGCCGGATACGGGCTTCGACACCATGGGGGATTTTGAAATGGCCCGGCCGCTGGCGGCCTTTTTAGACAGGCTGGACCGGGCAAATAAGCTGGCCAGAACCATTATTTACAGCATAAATCCCGGGGATTATGAAATGCTGGCCGCCATGATCGGTAATTTCCAGGATGGTACGGTGCCGGGCAAGATGCAGTTTGGAGCCGCCTGGTGGTTCAATGATCAGCGGCTTGGCATCGAACACCAGCTAAATGCCCTTTCCAACTCAAGTCTGCTCAGCCGGTTTGTCGGTATGCTTACCGACTCTCGCAGCTTTCTGTCCTATCCGCGTCATGAGTATTTTCGAAGAATATTATGCAATCTGCTGGGCAGGGACGTCGAGCGCGGTGAATTGCCCGATGACTTGGAACTGCTGGGAAGCATGGTCCAAGATATTTGTTATTATAATGCTGAGCGCTATTTTGGTTTTAGCCTAAACCGGATAAACTAAAAAGAATAGCCACCAAGGCGCCAAGACACAATCAATAAATGTTTGACAACCATTAAGTTGTAAAAATTCCAAGATGTCAAAAGTCAGGACTAACAGATTTTGAAACACATCCTCCACCGGTTATCGAAAGGGGTCATCATTTTTGCCGGGATAGGTATCATCCTGCTTGCCGCACTATACCTGTTTCGCAGTGTACTGATCGCTCCTCATCTTCAAAGGTTGCTGGAAAATTCCATCGAATCCCAGCTCGGAATGGAGGTGGCTATCGGCCATATCGGCGGGTCTTATATCACTGATTTCGAGGTGACGAATGTCGTCACCCTGAAGCCGGCACCCGAAGGAGCTCTGGTTTCATTGGAATTGAAGCGACTGCGGGTGTCTTATAACCTGTTGTCCGTTTTGAAAGGTCTGAATGCCTTTTTGGGCGATGCCGCAGTCGAGCTTGAGGCCGGCCGGCTCGAATTTGATCTGTCACGGCAGGATGCAGGCGAACCGGCCCGACCGGAGACCGATTCGGTGGAACCGATTTTTTTGCCTGAGTTGCTTCCCCGAATTAGGGTTGACGACACAACCGTAATTTTGCGGGGATCAGATTATCAGACGGTGTTCAAGGGTATTGCACTGGAAACCCGCTCCCTCCAGCCGATGACTCGCATTATTCAGCTTCGCGTTTCGGAATGGAGTTGGGTTCATCCGGATTTGCAGACCGGTAAAACACCGGTCTCGGCAGAAATCGAGTATTCCCCAGGGGAAATAATTGCCAAGCGGTTGATGCTGGGCGGATCGGAACTGGCGCAGTTTGTGAAGATAGACTTGAAGGCCTTACCGGAGGCAATGCCCTTCGATGCCAAGCTTTTTCTGGCCGGTGGCCGATTAGCGCTCGCGGGGAGGCTGGGTCCTTCTAACCTTTTGGGTCGAATCAAGGCTGAAAATCTTGACTTGGCGCAATTTTTCTCCGTTTTTTCATTCAAGCTTGCGCTTGAAGGAAAAATTTCGATGAAGGCAGATATCATGCTGCCCCTGGAACAGCCGACGGATCTTGTTGCCGAACTGGATCTCAGATTAAAGCAGGGTAACATTTACGGGCTTGTGGCCGACGAGCTGAATTTGCAGGCCGCAGCAAGAAACGGCAAGATGCGCCTGGATAAGCTCGATCTTCGAACCGGAGGAAATTTTATTGAATTTCAAGATGTCAGCTCCTCTTCTCAGGCAGTGTTCGCGGGCGATGTCGAGGGCATTTTACGGACCCTGGCGGGTGGTTTTTCCTTTGACTGCAGGGACGTTCCCGCCTTCTTTTCTCTTGCGGGCGTAGATCTTTCCGCTGAGATCGATGCAGTACCGGCACACAGGCTGGTGCTTGACGGGGAGATCGACAACGGTGACATCATTATCTCCGGAGGCAGCCTGACCGCGGAAAACGGGCACATTCGCCTGGAACCGTCTCGCATTGCATTGCCGTCGATGAGCCATCCTATCGTAGAAACCGCGGTCCAGGCTGCCCTGGATATTGATTTTCCTGACCTGGAGCTGCTCGGACGTCTGTTTGCAATTCCCAAACTGGGAGGGTCCGTACGCGGCCGGATAACGGTGGCCGGTACCTTCGGGGTCCCCAGCGGGAGGGCAAACATAACCGCCAAAGAGGTTTCGTTTAAGGACGTGACCTATGGCGATCTGACGGTAAAAGCAAACATCGATTCCCAGGCCGTAGTCATAGAATCGCTAACGCTGCTGCGGGGAAAAGACCGCCTGACCGGCCGGGGCGGATTTTATTTTGTGAGTCGGGAATTTGAGGACGTTCAACTCGAGTTTCGATTGTCCGATCTGGCTTCCTATATTGAAAAATTCTGGCCTGAAAATTGGAATCCGGCTTGGGGAAAGCCTCGGATCGGCGGCAGTCTGGCCGGCAAGGTTACCCTGAAAGGTCCGCTGGCGATGCCCGGCGGCACAGCCGACATCAAGGCACGGCAACTTAGCTTTGAGGAAAATCAATTTGGCAGCGCCGACATTCGGCTGGTCTCAAACGGTCAAAAGATTACTGTCGAGACGTTGAAACTGCGCCAAGCGAAGGATCGGGTTGATTTAGCGGGATCGTTTGATCTCAAGTCCCGGATTTTTAAAAATGTTAAATTGGATATTGCCATTACCGATTTAGCGGCCTACACAAAAAATCTGTTACCGCAAAAACAGGCGATAAACGCTTCCATCCGCGCAAACCTCAAGATATCCGGGCCTCTCATGGAACCGGAGGCCCGGGCCGATGTAACACTAAAAAAGGTGCAGTTCAATGATTTCAAGATTCCCAGTGCGATCTTCAAACTGCACAGCTCCGGGCGACGGATTCATATCGGTCTAGCCAGGGTAAATACCACATTCGGCGAAGCGAAGCTGGTCGGAGACCTTTTGCGGGGACCGGCCGATGCGGGTTTCGATCTGAAACTTACCGACCTGACCCTTTCCGGCAAGAACGCTTTGCTGACCCTCAACAAACCTGGATATATTCATTTTTCACGCGCCGGCGATTTCACTTTGAAAGATATCTCCCTGGGCGGACCCAGCGGAGAGTTCCGCTTGAAGGGATCGTTGAGCACCCGCAAAAGGGCTGATTTTGATCTCGTTGTCTCCGACTTCGGCAGCCACGGCTGGTTCGAATCTTTTGTAACCGACCGCATACGTTTCAGCGGGCTCAATGCACGTATCCGTCTTAGTGGTACCATGGATAACCCCTCTTTAACCGTGACCGGCGATCTGACAAAACTTGACAGCCCCCAAAAACAAATTTCTCTGTCCGGCCGCTTCGATCTCTCCTACACAAAAGACGGCGTACTTATCCGGCAGTTCCATTGGCAGGGCCGGCCGGGACAAGAGATCAGCGTTACAGGCACAATTCCCGTAAATTTTTTGAAAAAACCACTTTTGAGGCCGGGTCCGCTCTCGATAGATGCCCGAATATCCGTCCCTGATCTGGATGCATTTGGTTTCTATTACCCTGACTATATTCCTGCGGATGGTGACCTTGAGGGTAAATTGCAGATGACCGGTACCTGGAAGGCGCCGTCCGGCACTTTTATTTTCCGGAGTCGGGGCCTGAACGATCCCCCGCATTTAAAATCCATGCCACCCGGTCCTGTTGATATCGATGGAAACATCCGGCTCATTGGAAACAAACTCGTGGTAGAATCGATTCAAATCAACTCCCCTAAGCTGACTTTTACCAGCCGGGGTGAATGGACCGGGATGCCTGATTTGACCGATCTGTTCCAGGGAGAAACTGCAAAACCGGCCGGTGATATTGACATGAAAGGCAATCTCAATGTCGAGGATTTAAGCTGGCTGGCGGCGGATAATCCGGGTTTGCGGCGGGTTTCCGGCCGGCTCGAAGCGAATATAGCTATGGAAGGCCCGATATCGGACCCCGCCGTAAATGCCGTCGTTCGTCTGACCGATGGTGAACTGCGACCGAATATGGATGTGCCTTCCCTGCAGGCGCTGAACCTAAAAGCCGTGGTTACCCCGGACGGCGTAAAGCTGCAAACGTTTACAGGAGAGCTGGGGGGCGCCGCTTTTTACATTACGGGGTCCGTCATGCGTAACAGCCAAAACGATGCTGTTGCGGATCTGCGACTCCAGGGTGAAAATCTTCTTTTTTACCGCAGCGCGGGTCTAAAGATTCGCGCTGATACGGACCTTACGGTCAAAGGACCTGTTAAACGGTTGGAAGTGAGGGGTGAAGTGGCAATCACCGACGGCCGTCTGGTAAAATATCTCGATTTTCTCAGCGCACTGAAAGGATCGGAAAAACCCAAAGTAGACCTGGGCCTGCAGCTTTTTTCCATCCGAAAACCGCCTTTTAATGATATGATCTTTGATGTGCGGCTAACATCCAAAAATCCATTCAGTATCCGCAACAATCTGGCTAAGGGCGCAGTTCGTCCTGAGCTCAAGCTGATTGGTACCGGCGAACTTCCGGTCCTGTCCGGCAAAGTATACCTGGACCCCACCCGGATCAGACTCCCGGCCGGCAGCCTTTTATTCGAATCCGGTGTCATCCGCTTCGATCCCAAAAGACCGGACCGTCCCACCCTGGATCTTTTCGGCACATCGAAGATGCTTGGATATGAAATTACCATGCTGGTGGAAGGGCCCTATAACGAGCCGGTGGTGACGTTGTCTTCGGTGCCGCCGCTTAGCCATGAAGAATTGGTAATGCTGATTATCGCCGGCAAGCTACCCGATACTTCAGATGACCCCAAAGCCGCCCAGCGGCAAAGCATGAATGTTGCCGTCTATTTAAGCCGCGATTTGATTGAAAGATGGTTCGGCAGTCAATCAGCGGAAGCCAGCGAGGCCATCATGGATAGGTTGGAGGTCGGGCTTGGCAGAGCTGTGACCCGCGACGGAGAAGAAACCATAGATGCTCAGTTTCGGATCGCGGACGGGGTACTGCGAGATGGAGACAGACTCTATCTTACCGGTGAGAAAGACATGTATGATTTTTACAATGCGGGATTAAAAATTGTCTTCCGGTTCAAATAAAAAAACCCCCTGCCGTGTTGGGACCCTTCGATTTTTGCGGCTTATCCATCTGGTTTTTATGATGTTGACGGTAATTATCTGGTTGCAGCAGCAGGTAACGGCCGGGGAAATCGAAGCTGCCAAAGACGACCAGAAGCCCTATCGGATCGTTTTCCGGGGAAACCTTGCCCTTGGCACGTCAACCTTGCAAAAAGCCGCGGTGGAGGAGCTGACGGCTTTTGACAGGCAGGGGCAGCGTCGGTCGGATGTGGATGATGCC
>JAJRVC010000203.1 GCA_024277475.1 Deltaproteobacteria bacterium | reverse complement strand
CCCCGCTTAAATCAAATGGATAGCGGTAGAAGGTATGATCCTTCAAGTCCATGGAACGCAGAATTTCAGCAGCTTTATCCTGACGTTCTGATAGGTCGTCAATGTGGTGGATGAGCAATGGTTCGGCGACCTGATCGAAAATCTTCATACGTGGATCCAGAGCGCCGAGCGGATCCTGGAACACATACTGCATCTTCCGGCGCAGTTTGCGCCACTCGCCCGGCGGAAGTCCGGAAATCTTCCGGCCTTTGAAGACAACGCTGCCGGAAGTCGGGCTATCGATGTTCAGCACCAGGCGGGCGATAGTGGATTTTCCGCAACCGCTCTCACCAACAATACCGAAAGGATTCCAATGAAAATCAACCGTTTTGTGCTTTTTTGCTTCATCATTTTTCCCCTCCTTGTCTGTGGCTAACTGTGGTTAAGGTTTGACATTTAGACGGGCGCTGGGGTGATCGGAGCCCCCTGTGTGCAGTTGGCAAACGCCTGGGAATTGCGGATGTATCATAGTACAGAACGCCGCCGGTTCAGATCGAGCACCCCCCTGCGATTGACCCGTCGCTTCCTCTAATATAGCCGGGCTTGGAACCCTGACTGAACCCCATAGTTGCATAAACAGCATGAAAAAAACAATTGAGGGCAATGGTAATCGGTTCCGGCAGCAAGCTGTGCAAACTTAAAATTAAGATATTGTGTTGTCAATAATTTTTATGTTAGTATTTCATTAAATTTTAACTTGCTTATTATTTACGAGATTGTCAACTTTAGATCACTCCACACTTCGTATTATTTTCAAGGCAGAGCCTGCTATTTCTGACCCCAGACGACGGGATCTTCGACCGGCTCTCCGAGGCGTAGGATCGTACCCTTACGAGCCGGAGGCCTAGAGGACCAGGATTCCGATGTTAGATTGAATTATCGATACACTAGAATACGGAGGATGATGCAGATGGCTACAACACAACAGGATTTAGACGATATTGACAGAAAAATTATTCTCGAATTGCAGGAGGATGCCCGCAGACAGTTTAAGATTATTGCCAAAAAGCTGAAAGTCTCTGAAGGAACTATCAAAAACCGGGTTACACGACTGAAAAACAGGGATGTTTTAAAATTGGAGGCCAGAGTAGATCCGTTTGCCTTGCCGAATGCAGTTTCAGCTTTGATAGGGGTCAACCTCAAAGAACGCAATCATGAAAAAAAGATCAAAGAGATCGAAAAAATTCCGGCGGTAACTGCTGTATGGAACGCTACCGGCCGTTTTGACCTTTTTTTTGAAGTCATGGTCGATTCTCTGGATTCACTCAATGACATCCTTTTCAGAGAAGAGCTAAGCAAAATCGGCGGGATAAGGTATACGGAAACATTTGTCACCCTTTCTTCAAATACCAAATATTTCAAGATCTCATGAACCATGAATACCAAGCAAGAAAAGACCCGAATTTTCCATGCATTACCGCCATCACGCCTACCCTTTGCAGGTTGATGGCGATAGATCCCCCCGCCCTATCCGGTCAACGTCTCATTGGTGAGGTGGTTCAGGCAGCCAAACGCGACGGTATTACAAGTGTTGAAAAATGCCTTGTTTACGCACCCGACGCGGTTGGGCTGAAAATGTATCAAAACTTCAGATCCTTATTTGATGCTGTCTTGAAGCATGCTCCGATCGCTGTGCCGTTATGCTCTGTAATTCCGCCAATAACGCCGGTCTGTTTTGCATCCATGTTCACAGGTGCCCAGCCCCGTGTTCATGGGTTACAAAAAAAAGAGAAACCGGTCTTGATTTGTGATACAATTTTCGACGCGCTTATCCGTTCCGGGAAAAGAGTTGCTATTGTTTCGGTAAAAAAACAAAGTATGGATCTTATCTTCCGCAAGCGAAAAATCCACTATTTTCCGGAAATTGACGACCAGGCTGTTACCCGCCGCACCATTGAAATAATCCAGTCCAATAATTACGACTTCATTGTCGCTTACCACTGTGAATATGATGACATTCTGCATAAAAAGACACACGATTGCACCGAGGCTATTCAGGCATTGAGCAATGACATTGCCGCCTTTACTCAACTCGCTGATACAATGGACGTCTTCTGGCAGCGAAATAATCGTGCCATTGTATTTGCACCTGACCATGGTGCGCACATCGATCCGGAAAGCGGCAAAGGGACCCATGGAAATAATATCCCGCAGGATATGCATGTCCAACATTATTTTGGCATTAAAGGCGGGGGCGTGTAAATCCCCGCCGTTGGTAAACGGAAGTCATTTCATCTTTATCAAAGGAGAAAGTAATAGTGCCTGCATTTTACATGTCGGCATAAAACCAGCTTTGTTAAAAGCTGCATGATTTCAATATATTATAGAAATTCCGAAATGTTAATTATGATTAAAGACAAACGTGAAGGATATGATACGCCGCTATAAACGGTAATTCCATATCTATTTACCCCCAAAATGATAGTGCTAAGTTCATCAATTCGTAAATGCGATGACCTATTTCCTCACTCAGGCCTGGTGCTATTCGAATCACAATTTGACGCTTCCTTGAGATAATGGTAAGTCATTTGAACAATCGAAATTACCGATCACACCTTTACCGGGAGACTCTATCATGAAAATCAGTGAATTTCAGACTTTGCTTAAACCCGTGACCGATCTTGTCTCAAAAATGGCGATAGACGCAAAGCTTGCCGAGGAATTAAACCACCGCTTCCCACCTGGAGATGAAACGTTCGATAAGATTGAGAAAGCGTGCCACCAAGCGATTGCGGCTGGATGGATGTGTGCCAACGGCGACGTGGGGCGGCGTTGGGGTCGTGTTATTGAACCCTGTGAAGAGACTGGAGGATTAAGCGTCGACGTAGTGGACTTGACCGATTTAGTGGGTTCCCACCATAGCCACCCCGGTGGTGAAGTCTGTATGGTGATGCCGATCACTCCGGAGGCCCGATTCGATGGTACGCCTCGCGGCTGGTGTGTATTTGAACCGGGATCGGCACACCACCCGACGGTAACGAATGGGGAAGCCTTGGTCCTGTATATGTTGCCGGACGGTAAAATTGATTTTACAGATCCGAGATAGCTGCTGCTGCCTAAGAGTCTATATCTAAAATCAGCCGGAAAATAAGGAGACAGTTATGAATAACGACACCACATCACTGAAGGGCACCCCCTTCAATCTGGAAAAACATGTAAATTATGCTGACGGCTCTGTGGTCAGTAAAACACTGATAAAGAAAGATATCGGAAATATTACACTCTTTGCTTTTGATTCGGGCCAGGGACTTAGCGAGCACACGGCGCCCTTTGACGCGGTGGTATACATCCTGGAGGGGCAGGCGGAAATAACAATTGGCGGAAAGGCACAGACGGTTATGGCAGGAGAAATGCTGATTATGCCGGCCAACGTATCACATTCGCTTCATGCCGCCAAGCGATTCAAAATGTTGCTGATCATGATCCGTGGCGAGTAACTTCCACCCCTTAGGGTGACGGAGGTAAAACGATGGGCGTCTATTTTCAGGTCGAGGAATACCACCGCCCCCGGGACCTTGCGCAGGCCGTCGATATCCTTGCAAGATTTGGAGATAGCGCCGGCGTGATAGCCGGGGGAACTGATATTTTGCCTTTGCGGCCCGGCGGTAAAAAAATCAATACCATCGATCGTTGGGTGGATATTTCCAGGCTTGGTTTGGATTATCTCAAAAAGGAGGGTGACCACATCTGTATCGGCGCGGCCACCACCATAAATGCCATTGGTGCATCAGATTTCTTTATCTCAAACCCTTATGGAGCCTTGTGGGATGCGGCCGGTGCTCACTCCACCTCAACGATCAGAAACAGGGCAACCGTAGGAGGCAATCTGTGCAATGCTTCTCCCTGTGCGGATTTTGCGTTGCCTTTGCTGGTATTGGATGCCGTCCTTGTGGCGGCAGGACCGAAAGGGAAAAGACCTATTCCGATCGAAAGCTTCTTTAAAGGTGCAAATTATACGGCCTTGAATAAAGAAGAGGTGTTGCTGGAAATACGCATTCCTTTATGTTCGGATAAAACCGGGACTTCTTTTTTAAAACTCGGACGGCATCAGACTGCAATTGATATGGCCGTCGTGAATGTTGCAACCTCTCTCACCTGCAAAAAAAATCGTTGCGAGGCGGCCGCCATCGCTTTGGGATCCGTCGCTCCGATCTCCTTTCGTGCTAAAAAAGCTGAATCCGTGCTTGCCGGGGCGCAACTCAGCGAGGAGATCATACAAAAAGCAGCCGCGACGGCGGCCGGCCAGGCCAGGCCGATCGATGATTTACGGGCAACTGCCGCCTACCGACAGAAAATGGTTGCGATACTGGTTCGAAGATCCCTTGAAAACAGTATGCGGAGGTGTAATCAATGAAAAAGATTGACATAAAGATACACGTCAACGGCGATTGGCATGCACTATCTGTGAACCCGGGGGAAAGGCTGGTTGATGTCCTCAGGGACCGACTCGACCTGACCGGGACCAAAGAGGGCTGTGGGGAGGGGGAATGTGGCGCCTGCACGGTAAATCTCGACGGCAAAGCGGTATTGTCCTGTCTGATACTTGCAGCCCAAGCCGATGGATGCACCCTGCTGACTATTGAAGGACTTCAAAGAGGATCCGAGCTTCATCCGCTGCAAAAAGCATTTGTCAGTGAATCCGCGGTACAGTGCGGATACTGCACGCCCGGCATGATTATGGCCGCCCACGCACTGATCGATGACGATCCGCAACCTGACGAGGATACGATACGAAAAAATCTTGCCAATAATCTTTGCCGGTGCACCGGGTATGACAGGCCTGTAAAAGCCGTCCTCAAAGCGGCGAAGGATCTGAGGGGGGACATTAATGCCTGAATCTCATATTGCTGTAGGAAAATCCCTGCAACGAATCGACGGCATCGATAAGGTCACCGGGTCGGCCAAATATGCGGCTGACATAAAGCTTGATCATATGCTGCACGCAGGGCTTCTTCGCAGTCCCCATGCCCATGCCGAAGTAAAACGTATCGACACATCTGCCGCGGAAAAGTTACCCGGTGTCAGGGCTGTTTCCACTATTTTCGAGGTTCCCAAGGTAATTGAATACTGGTTTTCTCTGCGAACCGAAAAAAAGAAAAAACAGATGTTCTTACGCGACAATGTGGTCCGCTTTGTCGGCGACCCGGTATTGGCGATAGCGGCTGATGATCAACAGACGCTTGACCAAGCCCTCTCCCTGGTAAAAGTTGAATATGAATCTTTGCCGGTCCTGCTCGATCCTTTTAAGGCCATGACGGAAAAAAACGTCAAAATTCACAGTCGGGGAAATATCGCCTTTAAAGTCAATAAAACTTTTGGCGACATCCACGAAGGGTTTAAAAATGCGGCTATTGTCATTGAGAATAAATACTGGACCTCCAAGCAGAAACATGCGGCCCTTGAACCTTTTGGGACCTGCATTGCCAATTACCAATCCAACGGGAAATTAACAGTATACTCCTCCACCCAGCTCCCACACTGGAGCCGGCATTACCTGGCCGGGGCGCTGGATTTGCCCCTCAACAGGGTCAGGGTTATCAAGCCACATACCGGGGGATCTTTTGGAGGCCGGTGCGGTCTTATTCACGGGCTTGAAGTGATGTGCAGCTGGCTGTCGCGCCGGACAAGGCGACCTGTCAGAATGTCTTTTACCCGAGAAGAAGATTTTATTGCAACCGAAACCCGGCATCCCATGACCCTAAAAATGAAAACCGGTGCGACCAAAGATGGCATCCTCACGGCCAATGAAGTCGAAATCGTATCGGATGTCGGGGGGTACGGCACGCACTACATCGGGGTTATCGCGGACTGTCTGTCCACCGGCGTCGGTTTATACAAAATCCCAAATTACAGCTTTTCAGCAACTGCTGTATTCACCAACAAATCCTTGTGTGGCGCTCTAAGGGGATATGGTAATCCCCAGATGAATTTCGCCCAGGAATCTCAGCTGGATATCATTGCCGGAAAACTTGGGATCGATCCGTTGGAACTTAGACTCAAAAACTACCGCAAACTGGGTGAAATAGATCCTGTCCTGAACGAAAAAATCCGCAGCAACGGCCTGAAGGAATGTTTGGAAAAAGGCGCGAAATCATCCGGTTGGGGAAAAAAAAGGCGCCAAAAGCCTGCCAGGGGCACCAACAAACGGGGAATCGGGCTTTCCATCGTGCTGCATGGTACGGGAGCGGGTAAAGCGTT
>JAJRVC010000202.1 GCA_024277475.1 Deltaproteobacteria bacterium | reverse complement strand
TATCCCCCCTGGTGAATTCAAAGGATGGGGATCTATTTGGCCATGTTGTTTACCCTTCGGGAAAGCCTGAGAACTTCAGATCCTGTGTTGTCAAGGATTCGAGGTAAACGACTACAACTTCACCCTTGACGCCTTGGCTCTGAAGCCCTCCGGCTTTTGCAATGTTAGGGTGGTTTCTCCCAACAGCACCCCGCTTCCGGCAACCGGTCGACAAACAAGTATCGTTGGGAGTTTGTCGTGGGTGTCATAATATTTTTCGCTAAGGTTATCGATCAGGCTCGAAACCGTATCGCGGTGGGCAAGGACCATCATACAGCCCCCCAGACCGGCGCCTGCCAACTGGGCGCCGACAACGCCTTTTGTTTGCAGGGCGATATGAACCATGCGGTCGATCTCCGGAAGACTGCAGCAATAACCACCCGGCTGCCACTGTAGCTGGGCTCGTTCTACCCGCTCGAGATCCCCGCTTTCCAGATCGCCGATGAGGCTGAAAATGTGATCGTTGGAGATCGGCGCCCGGTATTCTGATTCGGTTCCGTCCCTGCCAATCGCAATGACGCGATCACCGTCATGGGAAACGTTCATCAGACGGCCTAAATAGTCAATGCGGCCTGTTTTCATTGCATCTGAAAATTGTTTGGCACGTTCCATTTCCGCCAATCCGAAGAGCACTACCCCGCGAATCGGATATAAACCATCGTGCGGCGGCTTATGCTGGCTAAAAAAACCGTCGAGATCCTCATCCGGCAGCATAAGCTGCAGTTCTTCCCGGGTCGCCTTTTCCGGCAGATGCAGCAGAATCCGATATATCCAGCTGAGCGGTATTTTAAGGTTCTTCATATTTACATCCCGGAGATGATTGAGTGCCGGGGAAAATTGGGGGAAAAACTTCTTGATCAGGAGCAATCCAATGCGGTAACAGCAGATGCGATGGTTGAAAAGATCCCTGGCCTTGCCGGTCTTCCGGGCCTTTAAACCCGAATCGCAGACTACCAGGGCATAATTCTGCGGAAACGGTACAATGTCGAGGATAGAGAAATCGAAAAAGACGACTTTAACGACTTTGCCCTTTTGCCCGAACTTGACGGCCGCATGATCGGCAGCCCCGCCGCGGGTCCCCACAAACCATTCGCCTTCGCCGCACAGATCAACGAACTGGGCCGGGAATGTATCCAGTCGATTAACCATTACGGTTGCCTCGGCCGCACCCACCACCAAAGACGAGGAAGAACTCAACCCGGCTGCAAGGGGAATATTGCCGCCGACGACAAGATCCATTCCGCAGAGCTTATCCGTTCTGAACTTTTTTTGGAGTCGCAGCACCGCGGCCTTGATGTACTGAGCCCAGTCACCGCCATAGGTGTGCACCATCCTGGAAACTTTTTTGCTGTTCACAAGAGACAACCAGTCATCCCAGGGCAAATCCTCGACCATCTCCCCGATGGAGAACTCCCGGTTTGGAAAATGTTCCGGATTGATGCTAAAAAGCCTGACCAGGTCGTCCTCACGGGGTCGCACCACCATCAAAGTTTCATAACCGATGGTCATCAGGTTGCAATTGCCGCCCTGATGATCGATATGCCGGCCCATGACGTTTACGCGACCCGGTGAGCGAACGATAAAAACCTTTTCATCTTTTCCGACCGTCCTGGCCGCATGTTTCAAAATGTCAATATAGGCGCGCACTCTTTCCAGGATAGTTTCTTTAGTGTCACTATAGGTTTGGCTGAGTTCGGTCTGGAGGGATTCATCACTTTTGGTGTCCTGATTTTCAAGCTCCCGGAAAGACCTTATCCACGTATTTACGGTTCGATAAGAATTAGCCGGAAGTACGGTTTCAAGAGGCTCTTTTTGGCGTTTGGATTGAATCAATGCCTCGACCTCCAGCAGCTCGGAAGGGTTATTGAAACCCAGCACACCGGCCGGGTCTTCCACCGGCAGATAACTGAGGGTGAATTTGCGTTCGCCGTTTTCAAGCCCCCCCGGCAAATGATTCACCATTTCGGAAAGGTATTCTTCCTGCTGGGCATTATGACGATCCAGTCTGGAAAGCGCATATCTGAGCGCATCGGTTTTTATTAAATAGACACTTGTATTCAGCAAATCGGTTTTCTCGATTTCCTGCGGTGTTCTTGTAACTTTTTTACCGGCTTGATCGATAAATTCAAACCGTGTCATTTTTTCCGGTATGAATGAAATAATTTCTTCAGCGGTCAGACTGCGTTTTCCTACGGCAATCGAGTGCCATATTTCCCCAAAGGCCTTTTCAATCTTGGATTTCTCCGGCGGCTTTTTATCAATGGCAAAACCAAGTTCAATAATTTGACGTAATTCCTCATTTTCAGGAATAGATCCCCGAACGGCCAGGGAGCGCAACTTGTGAAAAACACGGCGCTGTCGGACATCGACAGCTTCAACAATTCCCATCAACTGCCTGTTGTCGTCCAATACCAGCCGGCCCTGGGTTGAATTGTGATGGTTTGGAACTGCCAAAACGACCATGTCACACACCTGGCTGAAGTACAGATCAAAAAGCTGTTCGAGGACTGCGGGTCTGATAATGCGATCCCCGGCGACCAGGAGGACATCCTGCTCACTTTCAAGACCGTCAAAAATTTTCATAGCCTGGCGGGCAGCATGGGCAGTACCTAACCGTTTGGGTTGATAAGTGAAAATGACGTTTTCAAACTCAGCTCCGACGGTTTCAATGACCTGACCTGCCAAGGCACCCACGACCAGAATATGCTGTTTTACACCACACTCGTTATATGTTTTAAGAGCACGATTAATCGCGGGCCGGCCGTCTACGGGGAAACATACCTTATGACGTGTGGTGGAACCCATTCGAGTGCCTTCACCGGCGGCCAGGACAATCGTGTAGCGCGGTGCACGACTGCTCATACAAAATCTCCTTTATAATTTAACAGTTACATCCACAAATGCTCTGTTGTTTTGCCATCATGTTTCTTTTGGCATGATCCTTTTCTAAAAACCAGCTTCTCCCGGTCAAGTATAAGCAGATATGCTGTCCATCGGCGGTTCCGTAAACATTTTAAATTGATATTCAAATAAAAATCGCAACACGATTTTATTGAAACGGCCAGATGTTATCAAGAAATTCGAGACTGTCCCACAGATCCTTCTCTGTATGGGGTTCGAGAGTAATAACGGGAGGATCGTTCTTTTGTGATTTCAAATATTCCACCAGAGGCTGGAAATCGATGCCTCCCTTGCCGAGTCCCACGTGATCATCGTTTCCGCCATGGTTGTCATGTAAATGGACCTGCCTGATAAAGGGCTCCATGGTTTCAATCCAGATTGCCAAAGAACTCCTGCTGAACGCAGTAATATGGCCGGTGTCCAGACAAAATCCCACGGCATCGTTGTTCATATTTTCAAGGAGTATCTTGATCTCGTCCGGGTGATGTTCATAGACATTTTCGAGCATGAGTCGGGTATTGTCCGCCTGAAGTTGTTGGGCAAGCCAGGACCATGTTTCGATGCTGTTTTCTATCCACGCCTTCTGGTTAAATCCATATCGTTTTTCATCGTATCCCCCATGAGCAACCACTGTGACGGGCTCAAACACCGGGGTCAGTTTGAGCACTTGCTCAAATCGGCGGCGTGTGATGTTTCGTATGGCCGGGTCATCCGACCCCGGAGAAAGGTCCATAAAGGGTGCGTGAAATGTGACGGTCGGATGATGCTTTCGGAGTGCCACGGCCATACGTTTAAATTCATCTGAAGAAAAGGTATCGAGCGCGTATGCATCCAGTCCGATTTCCGGGTTGAGACGATACTTGAGAAATCGATCCAGATAGGTATCCTGGAGCATGGTAAATGGGATATTTACCTGAACGGATTTGGTGATACGGTCGTAAGAAGTATTCATTTTAATATTTTCCCGTGGGTTAGAGTTTTCAATGTATTAGCCTTTATTTCAATGGGTATTATCTGAGGTACTTTTCGTCATGAGCCACTTGACAGGCAATTCCCTCGCCAACCTATTTTACCACAAAACTCACCTCCGGTGTTTCTTTAAAGGATCCTGAATTTGCCGGCCACATTCGGGCCCTGACTGAATGCACACCTCGCTGCAACGGCCACAAGTATTCTCCGCCTGAAGTCGAACCCGTTAGCCGGCCATCGACATACCACTCAACCGGCGTGCTTTGCGGCAGGTTTGCCAGTTTGAAGGCGAATGCCTCCTGATCATCCGGGATTCGTGGATCCATGGCCAGCTGCATACCCTGGGTGGGGTGCCGCAGGTAAACCGGCTTCACATCCTTTAACGGCGCGGTTCCTGCTTTAGGTTCGGTGGTGGGAACAAACCATTCACTGAGACTGGCGCAATGCCCGTCAGCCTGCAACCCGGTTTCCCTGCAGATCTCGGCTTTTACCAGTCGCGGGCTGAGATACAGTGGGCGTGTAGCCTGATGACGATTGAGCTCCGCAAATACGGATCGTAATACCAGGGCCGGCCCGCCGGCGCCGGTGATGCCGTCTGTGGCGGCACGATCCAGGTTGCCGATCCAGACACCTACCGTAAAGCCGTGATTAAATCCAACGGCCCAGGCATCCCGGTAGTCACTGGAGGTCCCGGTCTTAACCGCAGTTTGGACCGGAAACCGCAACAGGCTGCCGTTGCCGAATTCCAGCCGGCGGGCGGCCGGATCCGACAGGATATTACCGATCAGCGAGGTGATTTCTGCTGAAAATACCCTGCGGGTTTTTTCCCTGCGGGGCTCAGCGGTCATGAAGAATTTTAGGGGGCGATACGTTCCCTGCCGGGCCAGAACGGTATAGGCCCGCACAAGTTCCAGCAGGGTGATCTCGCCGTTGCCCAGCGCCAGACCATCACCGTAATAATCCGGGTGCTGCTGCAGGCTCCGAATACCCAATTCGTGCAAACGGGCCAAAAAATCATCGACACCCACAAACTGGATGGCCCGCACGGCGGGAATGTTCAAAGAATTGCCCAGGGCCGGCCGCACCCTTAATGGCCCGTAATGGATGCGGCTGTAGTTATGATAAGAATGCAGCCCGCGTCCAACGGGCTCGGACAGCGGTGAATCATCCACCAGGGTGGCCGCCGTCCAGCCTTTTTCCAGGGCCAGGGCATACAACAACGGTTTCAAGGTAGAACCCGGCTGTCGGGGCGTAGTGACCGCATCGATCCAGCTTGCCGGAACATCCTCCCGGCAGGCACCGCTGTTTACCCAGGCCAGGACCTCATTTTGCCGGAGGTCCACAATCAATACCGCCCCGTTTTCAGCGCCGTGATTTGATAGATCTTTCAGACGATTATCCAGAATAGTTTGAACAATGCGTTGAAGGCCGGCATCGAGAGTGGTGCGCAGACGGCCTTTTCCACGCACATCCACCGGCCGTTGCAGTTGATAGACATATTGAACAAAGTGTTCGGCCCTCACGGGCAGAACGGCTGTCCTGCTCTTGAGGTCGGCAGTACGGATTATTGCGGACTGCTCCTTATCGATGATCCCGTATTTGAGCAGGCGATCAGCGAGTTGCTCGATCGATCGCAACAGCCTCTTCGGGTTTTTGCGCACATCCAGGCGTGTCGGTGCCCGCACCATCACCACCAGGGCCAGCATTTCCTTGGCGCTTAAAGTATCCAGATCGCGGTCAAAAAAATCCCGGGCGGCCTGCACCACGCCTCGGCGCCGGCCGGCATAGGGAATTTGATTGAGGTAAAACTCGAGAATTTTGTTTTTGGAAAATTTTTTTTCAAGGCGACCAGCCTCAACCCCTTCCAGCCAGCGAGACCAGAGGGTGCGCGGTCGCGGGTGCCACATGCGGATCACCTGTTCACTGAGGGTGCTGGCACCGCGTATCGAATCCAGCGCTTTGGCGTTCTGCAATATCGCATGCAGACGCGCCGGCCAGTCAACGCCCTTGTGGCGATAGAAGCGCTGATCCTCGGATACCACCAGGGCCTGCTGTAAAAACTGCGGAACATCATGTAAAAAAACAGGATCATGGATATTCCACCGATTCTGATAGGTCACGGTCAGGGGCAGGAAATTGCGGTCCATTACCTGAACCTTGCGCACATTGGAACCATCCGGCGAAAGATGCGCCGGCAGCGGGAGGAGGTCGATATAGGTTTTCCAGAAAAATGCCCCGGCGGCGATCGCTGTCATCAACAAAATTATGGTTATCTTTTTAAATCGAACGGACTGAACATCGAACATCGAACGTCCAACGCCGAACATCGAATAATGATGTCGCTTTGCTCCGCAATTTAATTTCATTTGTTTACTATTTCTGTTTCTTTTCGATTATACCGGCCGTACTTTTGGCCGGCGGCTGGGCTGACATCCGACCGCTGTCCTCCGTCCTCCGTCCTCTGATCTCCGACCTCTCCCTCCTTCAATTCCACCCTCTATCATCCCTCATCCATCCTCCCTCGTCCCTCACCCCTCGTCCCTCCGATCTCTAACCGCCCTCTTTTCTTCCAACCTCCATCCTCCCTCATCCCTCATCCCTCTGCCCTCCGTCCTCCGTCCTCTGATCTCCGACCTCTCCCTCCTTCAATTCCACACTCTATCATCCCTCATCCAT
>JAJRVC010000201.1 GCA_024277475.1 Deltaproteobacteria bacterium | reverse complement strand
CCTTTTTTCTCTGAGCGGCGTTCTCCGCGGGTTTACGTCTGCGAAGTACGAAAAGTACGTCTCAACGTAAACCCTTGTGCGGCCTTGCTCAGAAAAAAAATTGCTCATTTCTGAATTGGAAACTTACGCCAGTGCCCATGGATAAAAAAGGCTTCAATAATTTTCGTTTTCGATTACGAGTAGGATTGGAATTTAGCCCGACGATGAAACGATTGATTTCATATTTTGCCTGGCCCGAAAGCTATAGTAAAAAAAACCTAAAATTGGACATCCTCGCCGGCCTGACAGTAGCCTTGGTCCTCATCCCTCAGTCCATGGCCTACGCCGAACTTGCAGGGCTACCGCCTTACTATGGACTTTACGCTTCTTTTCTGCCACCGATCATTGCCTCCCTGTTCGGTTCCAGCCGGCAGCTGTCCACCGGTCCCGTGGCGGTGGTTTCCCTTTTGACCGCCACAACCCTTGAGCCACTCGCGACAGCCGGCAGTCAACAATACATTGCGTATGCCATTTTGCTGGCGCTGCTGGTGGGTATTTTTCAATTCAGCCTCGGGGTATTTAAGTTAGGACTTGTCGTCAACTTTATCTCTCACCCGGTGGTCAATGGATTTACCAATGCGGCCGCGCTTATCATCGCTTCATCGCAACTTTCCAAACTATTCGGGGTCCATGTGCAAAAGGCCTCCCACCACTATGAAATGATCTATCGGGTCATTAAATCGGCCGGGCACTACACCCACTGGCCTACGCTGTTTATGGCAATGGCGGCCGTTGCTATCATGTATGGATTAAAACGGCTGGCACCGCGGGTGCCCAATGTCCTCGCAGCCGTTGCCGCTACAACAGTTATCTCCTGGGCTATTGGATTTGAGTACAATGCAGTTGTGGATATTTCCAGTATTGACTCTGCCCAGGCCAACCAATTGGTCTCGAAATTCAATTCCTCTCTAAAATCCGCAATGCTTCTGACCGCAAAACGGGCCCGGCTGATCGAAAACCTTATTGGAACCGGAGATTCCAAGGATCCACACGAAAAGCTAAACGCCAGGCACGCGGTGGAACGTATCGCCCTGCAAATCGAGCAGCATAAAGAGGACGCCGGAGACTATCGCATGCAGATACGCAATCTTCTTTTTAAGGGTGTCAGTCAGAGCGACGGTCCGCTTAAATTTTATCCGGCCGGCGAAATCAGCGCCCTCGATGAAGGAGATGATCGCCTCTGGCGCATTAAGATAGGCAATACACCCCTGCCGATACATGCAGTACAAATGACTGCAGGCGGCGAGGTGATCGGCAAAATTCCCAGGGGCCTGCCGGCTTTGTCCTTACCCAAAATCGACTATTATGTGGTTCTACATCTGATCCCTTTTGCGGTTATTATTTCACTCATAGGGTTCATGGAGGCCATTTCCGTTGCCAAGGCCATGGCTGCCAAAACAGGCCAGCGGCTTGATCCCAACCGCGAGTTGATGGGGCAGGGTCTGGCCAATATCGCCGGTGCCATCGCTAAAAGTTATCCGACATCGGGTTCTTTTTCCAGATCGGCTATAAATCTGCAATCGGGCGCTATTTCGAGTTTATCAAGTATTTTCACTAGTTTGACAGTGGTGATCGTACTTCTATTTTTAACACCGTTATTCTATTATTTACCCCAGGCGGTCCTAGCGGCCATCATTATGATGGCCGTTATGGGCCTGATAAACATCAAGGGATTTATACATGCCTGGCAGGCTCAGTGGTATGATGGCGCAATTTCCGTTATTACCTTTATCTGTACCCTTGTATTCGCACCTCACCTGCATAAAGGCATCCTGATTGGTGCCGGCCTTTCCATTCTCGTTTTCCTTTACAAAAGCATGCGTCCAAAAGTTGTAGATCTTTCCCTGGATGTCGACCGCACGCTGCACGATGCCGTCGCCAGTGGTTTGCAGGAGTGCCGCTATATTGACGTTGTTCGTTTCGATGGCCCGCTTTTTTTCGCCAATGCCAGTTACCTCGAAGACCAGATCAGAAACCGCCGGCAGTCAAAAAAAGACCTCAAACACATTATCATTTCCGCCGGCAGTATCAATGATATTGACGCATCCGGTGAAGAGGCCTTATCTTTGACAGTGGACCGGGTCAGAAGCGCCGGAATTGATATTTCTTTCAGCGGATTGAATAGGTCTGTCCTGAAAGTACTGAAAAAAACTCATTTGCTCGTAAAAATCGGCGAAAACCATATCTACCCGACCATTGAAACCGCCATCTCCGCTATTCACTCCCAAACCCACAGCGACGGAGAGGAAAAAGATTGTCCGTTGATGAGTGTATGTCGTATTTCCCAGCCACCTCAACAAGGGGAGCCTTAACAATGTCAATCATTACCCTGTTCAGCGGCAGCTTCTGCGAAGAAGGCCCTGTGATCCGGGAAGTCATTTCCCTTACCGGATACAGACATATTATCGACGATGAAATTGTAGCCGAGGCAAGTCGACGCTCCGGTCTGGCTGAAAATAAAATCAGGCGGGCCTTTACATCCGGAACTTCGGTCTTCAATAACTTCACCCATGAGAAGGAACGCTCCATTGCCTATATAAGACGGGTGGTCGCCGACATGATTGCCGCCGACAATGTTCTAATTTCATGTTTTTCCGGTCAGCTTATCCCCAGAACCATCAGCCATATCCTGCGGGTGTGTTTGGTTGCGCCCATCAAACACAGAATCGCCGCCGCTTCCCGGCAACGGGGTGTTGGGGAAAAAGAGGCTGCCAAACTCGTGCTCAAGTGCGAAGAAGATTGCACCCATTGGATCAATTTTCTGTTTGATACCGACGACCCCTGGGATGCTGCTCTTTATGATATCATTATTCCAGTTGACAGGACGACGCCGGAGGATGCGGCCGCCCTCATTGCGGATTATGCCGGCAGGGACGTCGTTCAGACAACCACAGCTTCGAAACAGACCCTAAAAGATTTTAGGCTTGCGGCTGCAACGGAAGTAGCCATGGTAGCTGAAGGTCATACGGTGGATGTCGACGCCAAAAACGGTGCCGTCCTGCTGACCATCAACAAACATATCCTCAGATTGAACCGACTCAAAGAGGAGCTCAGATCAATCGCCGAAGAAATCTCCGGAGTCAAATCGGTTGAAATTAAAATCGGCCGGGGCTTTCACAGAACGGACATCTACCGCAAACTCGATTTTACAATGCCGTCGAAAGTACTGCTTGTGGACGATGAACGCGAATTCATTCAAACCCTGTCGGAACGTCTGATGATGCGGGATATGGGCTCGGCGGTGGCCTATGACGGCGAGTCGGCCCTTGACTTAATCAAGGAAGACGAACCTGAAGTGATAATCGTCGATCTTAAAATGCCGGGCATTGACGGGTTAGAAGTCCTGCAGAGGGTCAAGGCAACCCGCCCGCAAATCGAAGTCATCATTCTGACCGGACACGGCAATGAAGAAGATCGCAAGTTATGTATGGATCTGGGTGCTTTTGCATACTTACAAAAACCCCTGGACATCAATGTGCTCAGCGAAACGATTCAAAAAGCCAACGAAAAAGTCCGGTCGAGAAAGAAGAGAGGAGATTGAAGATTTGTTGATAAAAGCCATGTCGGGGCTTTTACAACCCGGAACGCTGAACAATGAACCGCTCAACCTATAATAAAACATGTCCCTATTAAAAAAGCTGAAACCCGGTTTTCTTGATCACAAAGATGTCACCGCCGGACTGTACAAACACCACTTCGATTTCCTGCGTATTTGGAAGCGGGCGATTCTGGCGACGGCGACCGTAGCACTCGTGCCCTTAATCATTTGGGCTTTTTCCGGATACCGGCTTACCATGGAAACCATTGAGTCGGAACTTGTGCTACGCACCTCCCAGCTTGTTTCGAGTTCCTGGCGATCGGTTTCTTTGTTTCTGACCGAACGCCGATCGGTGTTGGATTTTATTGCCCATGATCATAGGCTCAAAACTTTGATGGACCCTGCCCGTCTGGCCGATATTCTGCAGAATCTCAATAAACGGTTTGGCGGTTTCATCGCTTTGGGTGTTATTGACAGCAGCGGGAAGCAGATATCCCATGCTGGTTCGCATCAAATGAAAGGCCTGGATTACAAGCAGCTACCCTGGTTTCGTGAAGTTCTGATCCGTGGTGTCTATGTCAGTGAATTGGTCACGGGACCGCGCAACGAACCCCATGTCGATTTAGCGATCAAATGCGAATTGACGGACGACTCCTTTTTCGTCCTGCATGCGGTCCTTAAGCCGGAACAGCTCACGGAATCCATCTCCCAAATTGACGTGGGTGCCAAGGGAGATCTTTTTATTATCAACCGTCAGGGTGTGTTGCAGACTCCTTCCCGTTATTATGGACCGGTCTTTAATAAAATTTCGCTGGCGGTTCCGCAGTACTCAACCAAGGCGCGGGTTTTTGAAAGCATCAGTGATAAAAACGATCGAATCATTATCGGTTATGCCCATATACCGGATAGCCCCTATATTCTGATGATAATCCAGGAACAAAGCGAACGTATTCAGCCCTGGTATAAAACGACCTGGGCATTTACGGGAATTCTGGCGGCCAGCATCATTATGATCCTGTTGGTTACGCTCGGGGTTGCCACGCATCTGGTCAACCAAGTCCACGAAGCCGACCAGGAACGGGTCGACACACTGCATCAGATGGAATACGCTAACAAGATGGTCTCTTTGGGACGACTGGCTTCCGGCGTGGCCCATGAAATTAACAATCCGCTGGCCATCATAAATGAAAAGGCCGGACACATCCGGGATATATTCACGTTGTCCGACACCTACGCCCAAGATCCCAAGCTTGTCGGGCTTGTGGATTCGGTTATTTCCACGGTACAGCGCTGCGCAAAGGTAACCAGGGACCTGTTGAATTTTGCGCGCCATCTCAATCTGAGCATCCAGGCCATCGACCTGAGCGAAATCATCCATGAGGTCAAAAGCGTTCTATCCAAAGAGGCTGAACTCAGATCGATAACGGTGGGGATAACGGTGTCGGAGGGCATCCCGCCGTTTGAGAGTGATCGTGGCAAACTGGAGCAGGTTTTTTTCAATTTGTTTAACAGTGCCATCGGTGCCATGAGCGACGGCGGTCATCTGGAAATTACGGCCACGAAAAAAAATGATGATTATATTTCGGTTGCGTTTAGGGATAACGGTCGCTGCATTTCGGAGTCGGATCTGAAACGCGTTTTTGAACCATTTTATTATTCTAAAACCGGTCACAGCGGAACAGGACTCGGTCTGGCGGTCACCTATGCCCTGGTGCAGGAAATCGGGGGCACCATCAGCGTTGAAAGTAAGATCGGCCGTGGAACCTGCTTTGATATCAGCATCCCCCTTGAAAGGCCAAAGGCATCGCAATAGTATGAAAAAAAAGGCGGCGATTTGTATGAGTATTAAACCGAATATCATCGCAGAAACGGGTCTGCAGTTCTATGGCAGGATGTCCGCATCCATATCCCACGAAATAAAAAACGTGCTGGGAATTATCAATGAAAATGCCGGCCTCTTGGAAGACTTCACTTTAATGGCAGACCGGGGGATACCGATTGATCCGGCTCGCCTGAAAAAAATGGCGGCAACGGTGATGAATCATGTCAGCCGAGGGGATGAGATAATTAAAAGCATGAATCGCCTCGCCCACAGTATCGATAGTACCATCGCAGCTGTTGAAGTGAATAAAATCATCGAATTATTCATAGCCCTGACTGCCAGGCTCACCGCTATGCGAACCGTAACGGTGGAGCCGAATTTATCTGAAAATCCTGTCACAATAAGAACGTCTCCATTTTTCCTGATAAATCTTCTCTGGTTGTGCCTGGAGTTTGCCATGGACGCCGGCGGCGAAATAAAACAGGTTGAACTGGCCACTGAACAAACAGAAAACGGCGCCAAAATCAAGTTCAGACAGCTCGCAGGTCTCCCGGATGCAGTGCTGAAATCGTTTCCCTCCGAACGGGAGAAAAGCCTGCTCGACCTGCTTGAGGCGGACCTGACGGTGGACCCCGTCGCCGGAGAAATTGTTTTAAAGTTATCCGACTCGTTTACCAAACCGGGGGGAGGCGTTCACGGTCAAAAAAAGGGGGAATAGATGAAAACCCGTGTGTTGCTGGTTGACGACGAAAAGGATTATTTAGATATCATGGCCGAGCGCATCCGTGCCAGGGGAATGGATGTGACCACCACTACTTCGGCCGAGGATGCCGTCAAAATGGTGGTGCAAGGTTCCTTCCAGGCCGTCATTATGGATTTGATGATGCCGGCGATGGACGGTTTAAAAGCACTGAAACTGCTAAAAAAAAACAAGCCGGAAGTAAAAATAATCCTGCTTACCGGTGACGTGCCGGCGGAAAAATGCATCGAGGCCATAAAGCTTGGTGCCCTGGATGTCCTCGAAAAACCAGCCGATTTAAATCTCCTCATCCAAAAAATCGAAGACGCCAAAGCCCGGGGCAAAAAGAATTTTGGCGGTGCTGACACCTGATACGCAATAAAGAAACCGTGCCATTTTGGCGTAGTTACATATAAGCAGGGCCTCTGGCCAAAAAACCGCCAGTCTGATCAGAAAAGAATCTGATGAACGTCGAACATCGAACATTGAACGTCGAACATCGAATAATGTATTCTGCCAATTTAAAAAAGACAGAGCAACCTGTCGGTTCGTAGCCGAAGGCGAAGCCTGAAGTGATTCAATTTTCGAAATTCTGCGGTTCGTTTATTTTAAATAGATAAAGCGTAGCGTCATCAATATTCGACGTTCGACGTTGGGCGTTCGATGTTCGACGTTCGAAAAATTCACTGTCCCGGCCGGCTGCCAACGCGGCCAGTTTAATCATCTATAAACCGTGCCGTTTTGGTGTAGTTTCACACGAGGGTTCAACGCTGAACCTATGAACCTTGAACCCTGAACCCACAACCCTGAACCCACAACCCTTGAACCCTTGAACCCTAAACCCTGAACCCTGAACCCTGAACCCCTGAACCCCTGAACCCTTGAACCCTGAACCCCTGAACCCTTGAACCCCTGAACCCAGAACCCTTGAACCCTTGAACCCTAAACCCTGAACCCTTGAACCCAGAACCCCTGAACCCCTCCTCGTTTCGAAAAGTCTATGCACTGATTTCAAATTATGATAAATAGACCAAAATTTTATTCTGAGCATGCTTTTAGTGACCTTTATCTGACAACATGTTGTAAGGAACTGAAAGCGTCAGGTTTCAGGATTTTAGGGATTCTATCGATTTTAAATAGAAAAGACAGAGCGACCTGTCGGGTCGTAGCCGAAGGCGAAGCCTGAAGCGATACCATAAATCGTCAATATTCAATTCCGGCTTGTCCGGGTTAGGAGGTTGCAGTGAAATCCTACACAGTCAATGATTTGATGGTACCGCTTTCGGAATATGCAACGGTGTCCGAAGACGCTACCCTCTACGAAGCTGTCCTGTCTTTGGAAAAAGCCCAGGAGAATTTTGAGGACAAACATACCCGCTACCGCCACAGGGCAATCCTGATACTCGACAAAAAAGGGAATGTCGTCGGCAAACTCAGCCAACTGGATGTGCTCGGAGCCCTGGAACCCAAATATCAGGAAATGATTCAGGGAGAGGGGTTGCATCGCTATGGATTTACCAAACAATTCGCAAAATCGATATTGGAGGATTATCACCTCTTTGCCGGCCCTTTGGAGGACATCTGCCGCAGGGCCGGCAGGCAAAACGTCAAGAAATTTATGAAAACACCCACCGAAGGCGAATATATTTCCAAAGATGCATCGCTGGACGTCGCCATTCATCAGCTTATCGTGGGAAATCATCAGTCCCTTCTGGTAACCCACGGGAAAGAAATTGTGGGTATACTGCGTCAGACCGACGTGTTCGCAGCCGTTTTCCATGCAATGAAGGCTTCTTTTTAAAGAATATCGTCAGCTGGATCTCAAAGATATTCAAACAGCTCATGCGGCAATTTCACAGAATAGAGGAGGCGAGTGTTAATGAGTGATTATAGGGGTGCAACAGCGAATATCGACTGGAAAAAGATGGGATACCTTTTCCTTGGCGTTATCCTCTTTGCAGTGGTTTATTGGGCACCGGCCTGGCCCGATGCAGTAGATCCCATGGGTAAGAATTTTCCGCTGAGCCGGGAGGCCAAGGGGGCCATTGCTGTATTTTTGCTGGCCGGCACCTGGTGGGTCTTCGAAGTGGTGCCCATCGGGATCACCAGCCTGGCCATCGGCGTTCTTCAAGCTATGTTCCTCATTCGCCCGGCGCGGGACGCCTTTACGGATTTCATGGTGCCCTCCGTTATGTTTATCTTTGCTTCGATCATGATCGGCCTGGTATTCACCAAAACTGGGCTGACCAAACGCCTGGCATATAAAATGCTGATTGTCGTCGGTGAAAAAACCAGCATGATCTATCTGGGATGCTTTGTGGTCACTGCAGCCCTGACCCACATCATGGCCCATACGGCGGTGGCGGCCACCATCTACCCCCTGCTCATTTCAATTTATGCACTGTACGGCGAAGGCGACAAAAAGACCAAATTCGGCAAAGGCCTGTTTATGGGGATGGCCTACATCGCCGGCGCCGGCAGTATCGTCACCTTGCTGGGGGCCGCCCGCGGGGCAGTGGCTCTGGGATTTTACAAAGATATCGCCGGCCAGGACATCTCATTCTTTCAATTGACCTGGTATATGTTCCCCGTCGGCTGGTTAATGACCTTCCTGCTCTGGGGATTTTTTATGATATTCTGCAAACCCGAAAAAAAGACCATTCCGGGGCTGAGGGATAAGG
>JAJRVC010000200.1 GCA_024277475.1 Deltaproteobacteria bacterium | reverse complement strand
CCCCTCCTTTTTCTTTAGCGACGGAGGGGTCTCCTTCCCCTGAATCAAAAAACTCAAAGTACGAGTGCGAAACCCCCATACAGGTTAAGCGCTCCAACCCGAACGGGAGCGGCGGTCAGGCCGCTCCCGTTTTTTTTCGGCCAGCGTGACGCTGGACTCAATTGGACATAGCCGTTAAAGCAAAGCAAATATCGCTGGGCCTTTTACTATAAGTTTGTTTGTATTCCCGCTTTGCCAGCGTAACGCTAGATTCAATGGTAGAGTTTTTAAATTTACTCATAATTTATATGCCCAACGCGCCTGGTTTCGCTTTATGGGTACTGACCCATTGCCTGTCGTGCTAACGACCTATTTTTCTTGATTTGCCTTCCTGATCAATCGCGACATAGGTGAAGACGGCCTCGGTCACGCAATAGCGTTCGGCGGCTTTTTCGTGAAGCACAGGCTTGACCCAGATCTCCAGTTTTAAAACTATCGAAGAGTTGCCTATCTTAGTGCACTTCCCATAACAGCAAACCACATGCCCGACGTTTACCGGTTTGTAAAAAGTTATGCCATCGACTTTTACCGTGACGACGCGACCTTGTGCAATTTCTTTAGCAAGAATACCGCCGCCAATATCCATCTGCGACATGATCCAGCCGCCAAAGATATCGCCATTGGCATTGGTATCCGCCGGCATGGCCAATGTTCGTAATAAGAGATCACCTTCAGGGTCTCTTTGCTCATCTGTCATGTGTCGCTCCTGAAATTCAATAATAAATGCCGGAAGAATTATATACTCACTTCTACATTACAACAAAACAGCTATGACCTCTTTCCTGAAATAGAAATTCAAAAATTCAAAAGTTCAAAATTATTTTTGCATTTTATGAACATAGGATTCAGGATGCTTTAATAATATTGTTCTGATTGAGGCAAGATAAATGCAATCCGGCCCGGACTTCAACTTCGATAACAGTTTCGCCCACAGCCTTGAAGGTTTTTTCACGTCTTGTCAGGCAGAACCTGCGGTCGCCCCAAAAATGTTGCAGTTCAACCATGCCCTGGCCGAGGAGCTTGGCCTTGATCCGGTTGCGCTTGATTCGGAAGCAGGTCTGGCAATTTTTTCCGGTAATGTAATACCGGCAGGTGCGCAACCGCTAGCCCAGGCTTATGCCGGGCACCAGTTTGGCGGGTTCTCACCGCAGTTGGGGGATGGACGTGCGCTTCTGCTCGGTGAAGTGATCGACACCCAACAACGCCGCCGCGATATTCAATTGAAAGGGTCGGGCCGCACTCCATACTCTCGCGGTGGCGATGGCAGGGCGGCTGTTGGCCCGGTGTTGCGTGAGTACCTGATCGGGGAGGGCATGCATGCGCTCGGCATCCCGACCACACGCGCCCTGGCGGCTGTTGCCACCGGGACGGAGGTTTATAGGGAAACCGCTCTGCCCGGAGCTATCCTAACCCGGATTGCGGCCAGCCATATTCGTGTCGGGACTTTCCAGTATGGTGCCACACGCGGTGATGAGAACAAAGTCCGTAAACTTGCGGACTACGCTATTACGCGACACTATCCCGATACAGCCGCTGCGGAAAATCCCTACCTGGCATTCTTCGCGGCTGTCGCTGATGCCCAGTCCGCTCTGGTGGCGCGCTGGATGAATATCGGTTTCATTCACGGAGTGATGAACACCGACAACATGACGATCTCCGGCGAGACCATCGATTACGGTCCATGCGCTTTTATGGACTCCTATCGACCAGGCACGGTGTTCAGTTCGATCGACCAGTATGGTCGCTATGCTTATGCGAACCAACCGGAGATTCTTACCTGGAACCTGGTCCGGTTGGCGGAAACGTTGATCCCGTTAGTCGATCCCAACAAAGAACGAGCCATCGAATTGCTGACCGAGATGATCGAGTGCATTCAGCCTCTCTATGAGAGTTACTGGCTGACCGGAATGCGATCCAAAATAGGGTTGTCGAAGGAAGCCCCTCAAGATGCAGAACTGATCACCGAATTGCTAAAGGTGATGGAAGGCGCAGACTTCACCCTCGTCTTCCGCCGTCTCGCGCAAGCCTTGCGCGGGGATAGCGATGCAGTACGTCACCTGTTGGAAGAGCCGAGCGCCTTCGATGTATGGGAACAGCGTTGGCGAAAACGCGTAAAGCAGGATGGAGTTGCCGCAGAGACGAGCGCACAGGCGATGGACCGGGTCAACCCGATCTATATTCCCCGTAACCATAAAGTCGAAGAAGCCCTTGCCGCCGCAGTCGATCAGAAAGACATGACACCCTTCTCGAAACTGCTGACTGTTTTAAACCATCCCTTCGATGAGATCGCGGGCAACGAAGCCTATGCCGAGCCAGCTCCAGCTAGCAACAGGCCCTACCAAACCTTCTGCGGAACCTAACCCCTCGGCGTGAGGCCAGCGTTGTCATCATGAAGCAGCCCGTCTATTAATTTTTTAATTTAAAGTGGTTAATGTCATAGTTTTGTCAAAACTCTGTAACGATTATTTTGGGCGGATTAAGCTGGAGTTTGTCTGCAGGGTCTTTCGTTGAGAAGGTTAATAAAGAAGACGGCAAGATCGAATGGAAATATAAAGGCCCCAAGTCTGGCCTGAGAGAGGTGAAGTTTGACAGCGAAGGGAAATTCAAGATCAAGGTAGATCGTATCGACTTGAGTGGTATTCCTTCTGGTTCTCCTGTTCCTCTTTCAATCACCATTGGCAATGATTCCGGCGATACCACAGCCACTTTTAAAGCCAAGAAAGGCGGTCATGATGAAGACAAGGACAAAGGTCATGACAAAGGAAAAAAGAAAGGCAAGAAGTAGTCTTTCCTGGGCCTGATACTAAATATAAAGAACAACATAGCTCACCCCTCAATAAGCTCAAGGAGGGGTGGGCTTTTTGTTTGACTGGCGCAAACACCAAAACTGTGCGGACATAAAGCAATTGTACATTCTCGCCGTCAGGATCTTTGACGAAGGAGGGGGCAAGTCGCCTGGGCCTGTTGCCCAAACGATATTAGGAAAGCCTAGCTAAATCTTTTATAATGGTTGCAGTGTTTTAATTGATTGTTTCCATCCTTCTTTCGGGAGT
>JAJRVC010000003.1 GCA_024277475.1 Deltaproteobacteria bacterium | reverse complement strand
CGTTTTTTACTGCTGACACCTGACGCCTTCAGTCTTTTACAACATATTGTCAGGAAAAATCCGATAGAGGTATAGAAAGAGTTGCGCATGAAAGAATTCAATGTGGACGAACTTGCCGGATACAACGGTGAAAACGGAAATCCGGTTTACGTTGCTCACGATGGTAAGGTTTATGATGTCTCCGAAAGCAGACTCTGGCGAAAGGGTCTTCACATGAAGCGCCATCATGCCGGACACGACCTGACCAACGATTTGCAGGCCGCTCCCCATGAAAAAGAGGTCCTGCAGCGCTATCCCCAGGTGGGGGTATTAAAAAAGGTTGTCGATGAGCGCCAAATCCCCCCGCCGATCGCCTGGCTCATTGCCCGCTTTCCCATGCTCAGACGTCATCCGCATCCCATGACGGTGCATTTTCCCATCGTTTTTATGCTTTCCACCACCGTGTTTAATTTGCTTTACCTGATTACCGGCGAGAAGTCATTTGAGATAACGGCTCTTCATTGCCTGGGAGCCGGCATTATATTTATTTGTGTGGCCATCACCAGCGGGATATACACCTGGTGGCTGAATTATTTGGCTAAAATGCTCAGACAGGTAAAGATAAAAATACCGCTATCGCTTATCATGCTGGCAACGGCCGTTATCATTTTTGTCTGGCGTATTTCGGTGCCGGATGTTCTGGTAAACTTCACCGGGTTGAGCAGTATTTATTTGTTGCTAGTCTTGTCCCTGACGCTGATGGTAACCATTATCGGCTGGTATGGGGCGTCGATGACATTTCCGGTGGAAAAAGATTAGAAATATGGTTAAATCCAATCCGTACCGTTTTCCCCGACCCATGGAAACATTTATTCACGGCATTCCCAAGGCGGAATTACATATCCACATCGAAGGTGCGCTCGAGCCGGAGCTGATGTTTGAAATTGCCGCCAAAAACGGCTGCAGCCTTCCCTTTGAATCGGTTGCTGATATCCGTCGGGCCTATCATTTTAAGGACCTGCAGTCCTTTCTGGATATTTATTATCAGGGGGCGCAAGTACTGCTCGATGAGGATGATTTTTACCGGCTGACCTGGGGCTACCTCCAAAAGGCTGCTAAAGAGAATGTCCGCCATACGGAAATATTTTTTGATCCCCAGACTCACACGGCACGGGGGATTAAATTTGAAACGGTTGTGCAGGGGATTCACCGGGCCTTGACGGATGCCGGACGGCAACTGGACCTGTCATCTAAATTGATTATGTGTTTCTTGCGACATCTGAGTGCGGCAGATGCCATGAAAACCCTTGAAGAGGCGCTGGAGTTTAAAGATTGGATTATCGGGGTGGGGTTGGATTCTTCTGAAAAGGGGTTTCCGCCTGAGATATTTACATCGGTATTTGATCGGTCACGCCAGGAGGGATTTAAAACCGTGGCCCATGCCGGAGAGGAAGGTCCGGCAGAGTATATCTGGCAAGCCTTAACATTACTGAACGTGGAACGGATCGACCACGGGGTTCGCTGTGTTGAAGATGCCGCTCTGGTGGAATATCTGGTGAAGAAGCAAATTCCTTTAACCGTTTGCCCGTTATCGAACATCAAGCTTGGTGTTTTTGACCACCTGAATCAACACAACCTCATGAGAATGTTAAAAGTAGGTTTATGCGTAACGGTAAACTCTGATGATCCGGCATATTTTGGCGGCTATATCGAGGAGAATCTGCGAGCGTTGCACCAGGCGCTTGGCATAGAATTTCAAGATATTTATAAGCTGGTCCGCAATGCCTTTCTGGCTTCATTTATAGATCCGGTACAGAAAAAGGAGTACCTGGACGAACTGGATGAGTTTGTATCCGGTTTTAACATGAGCCGCCCAAAATTATTGAATATTTAAGGAGTATTTATTCGGTTATGGACGAAAAACGATATCTATCCGCCCAGGAATTATTGAATGATTCCTTTGAACTCGGTCTGCGAATTTACAAAAGTGGATTCAGTCCCAGTTTTATCATCGCCATATGGCGAGGTGGAACGCCGGTGGGCATTGCAGTTCAGGAAATACTGGATCATTTAGGTGTAAAAACCGATCATATCGCTATCCGGACCTCTGCCTACTATGGTATCGACAAAAGAGATAAAGAAGTCCGTGTCCATGGATTGGAGTATGTTGTCCAGCATGCCAACTGGGAAGACGGGCTTCTCATCGTGGACGACGTATTCGATAGCGGCAGCAGCATTAAGGCGGTCATCGAAACCCTGAAAAAAAAGATGCGCCGCAATCTCCCGGACGACATCCGGATCGCCACGCCGTGGTTTAAGCCCAAAAGAAATGTGACCGGCATTATTCCGGACTATTTTATCCATGAAACCGATCAGTGGCTGATTTTCCCACACGAACTCGACGGCCTCAGCCGTGAAGAGATATTCGCCAATAAACCGGGGATAAAAATAAGGTTCGAGAAAGCGGGATTGGCATGACAAACGTTGTTGATCTTCAAACATATCGGACCAAGGCTTTAGAGCAACGAGGATTCGGTCCCTGGCAGAGACGCTTTGGGGAATCCTTTGATTCGGCAACCCGAATTGTCGATCTTTCGGACAGCACTCTGTACTATCTGGCACAACCCGGCGAATCCAGCTCTGTTGCGTATTACGAATTCATCATGGGTATCCTGGATCTGGGAGCCGCACCAAAGTTCCACTACCTCGGTAACAGAGACCAAATGATGGTCGTTGACATTCATCTTTTTCTGGCGGATCAGGTGCGCTTCGAAATGATGCGACGGTTGGAATGGATCAGCTTCTTTGAAGGGGGAAAATACAGCCTGCTGAATATGGTTCAGGAGTTTGAAAAAGTAAAAACAAAATGCCGGGAACACCCGCCGGGTCTAGCTGATTCGAATCCTGATTATGCGACATACACACAACTTACCATCGGAGATAAAGAGGTTTTTATCCGTCGGATGCTGCAAGAAGCACTTGAGGCTTTTAAGGAAAGGCTTTAAGGATAAAGATTTCTTTTGAGGTTTTGGCACATTTATCCGCTATTAAAATATAGGCTGAAGGGTTAGTAAAACCCAAAGCCCGTGATTCATACCGCCTTCACTTCAGGTATCACGCTTGTTCAGTCTATCCCCATCGTGGCGGTTGCCATCCATGTTGAGGTGTAATTCCTCCGGATATAATCTCTGAATCCTCATCTTTCCATTTGCGTAATGGAAGGACTCATTGTTTAGGTTGTCAGCCGGATTCATTCATTAACGAGAGCAACCTGCCACTCTAGGGATTCATGCATTAAAAAATTACAATTAGAGTCGAAAAGACGTCGTCAACTCGACAAAAACAATCCCGCCGCTTTCCAACCCTCAGGATTTATTATGCGGGGATATAGGGAATTTCCTCACCCCACCATCCCTGGGACTCAGACATTTTGAGTTTTTCAGGGGTAGGGTTCTTATATCCCCCCCAGCTAAAAAACATATGGTCGTTGTCTTTGTAAAGGGTATCGTGCTTGTACCATTCAGCCGTACAACCCGCTATAAAAAACACAATGATCAATAGAAATACAATTTTTTTCATAACCGAACCTCCTTATCTAAAGCAAAATAAAATCGAATCTGACCCTCCGACTATTTTAACCTGAAGCATATTATAAACGCCTTCCCAAAAAAGTCCACAGAAAAAATCAATAAATGAAACAAATATTCGTAACCGTTCACAGGTTCAGGGTTAAGGCATTGAAGGTCCGAAATTCTCGTTAAAAATGCTCATTTTCCTAAATAATTACCGGTTTTATTGGAAATTTTGTCTTAATCCTGACGAAACTGACAATTTTCTCGCAAATACGCATCCCAAAGGCAGTCCAGGGGTGAAAATGGAACTTTGAACCCCTGAACGCCTACCACCATCAGCCAACCGGCTGTCTTCCACATTAAGTATCTGAAAAAATATACATTAAGCTTAAATCCATCAAAAAGTTTAAGTCCGGGCAACAAAATACCGATACCGAAACTGTTGGCTTTTTAAAAATGCATCCTTGAAACGGTGGCTGCCGGCTCCGCTATTTAAATTTAAGAAATGAAATATTTGGCCATACTGATCACTGTTTGCTGTCTGGCGGCGAGTTGTGCGACGCTCCGATCCGTCCCCGTTACCGAAGCTATAATGTCAACCGAAACGGTGATGTCAAACGAAGATGAGCGGATGCTTTGGCGTCGGGCACAGGAAGAACAGGATGCCATAAATGGCAGCGGGGTGCTTTATCAGGATGCAGAACTTGAAAATTATCTTAACCTGATCGTCAAAAAGCTTCAGGTAAATTCCACTTCTCCGGGCATCTCTTTTCAAATTAAAGTCGTCAAAGATCCCAAATTAAACGCATTTGCCCTTCCCAACTGTGTCATCTATGTCCACACCGGAATTCTTGCCCGAATGGATAACGAGGCCCAGTTAGCTGCTCTTCTTGCCCATGAAATGGTCCACTGTACCCACCGCCATACTTTAAGAGTTTTAAGAAGTATCAAAGATCGACCCGCATATTTCGATGCGGTCCGGAAAACGCTGGCAAAAATAGCGATGACCCGAGGACTCGCGCAATTTCTTGGTATAACCGGATCGATGGCGGCTGTAAGCGGTTACACCCGCGAGCTTGAAACTGAAGCTGACCGAGTCGGGCTTGACCTGATGGTCAAAGCAAATTATGATCCGAGAGAAGCTTTAAAACTGTTTGAACACCTGAGACAGGAAATTGAAATCGAGGGATTTGAGGAACCCTATTTTTTTGCAACCCATCCCAATGTCTACCAACGCATTGAAAACGTCAATAATTGGCTGGTCGCTAAATACCGCGGGAAAGAAACGGGCCTTAAAAACACAAAAATATTCCAATCCAAGATGTCGGGGCTAGTTCTGGACAATGTGCGCCTGGATCTCCGGCAGGGACGATTTTACAGCGCCCAGAGAACAGTGAAAAAGTATCTGACCACGAAACCTGGGGATGCCCGGGCCTATTACCTGCTGGGCGAGATATTCAGACAGCGGAACCGGCAAAATGATACAAGTGCGGCTCTAAAAAATTTTGAAAAGGCAATTTCACTGAATCCGTCTTTTCCGGAACCCCACAAAGCGATTGGATTAATTCACTATAAAGATGGGGATAGGCGCCTGGCGAAAAAATTTTTTGAATCTAGCCTGTTGCTTTCACCGGATGCTCCCGACAAGGCTTACATCCAAGGATATTTAAAATTATGTGCAAACAATGGAGAAGGAAAATAAAAAAAATACCATTCCTGCTGATTACCCTACTTTTCATTTCCGGCTGTGCATCCATGGCCAATGAGCACAGCCTGAAGAATTTACCCGATAACGACTTCGCAGTTGAAATACCCGATGGGTGGTATAGGCCGAAATATGAAAAAAGATATCTTATCACAAAATACGAAAAAGCGACCCTCCTGTATGTGTTTATTCAGCAGCGCCCGATTGATCGTCCTTACAGGAATACGAAAAAGAAATTAAATAAAAGGATGCTGCCACAGGAGGCAGCCGGCCTTATTATTGACGAAATTGCTTCAGACCGCCGTATTTATAATTTTAATGTTATTGAAAATGTTCCTGCGATCATTGACGGTCATGCCGGCTTTAAAATTTTATTTACCCACAAGAATAAAAAAGGGTTCAAATACAAAACACTTTATTACGGGTTTATCAGCGGCAACTCGTTTTTTAATTTACGTTACAGCGCAGGGATGCAGGACTATTATGATAAAGGCATCGCAGATTTTAAACGGATCTTTGGCAGCTTTAAGCTACGGATGGGATAAAGCATTTTAAACTTCCTCAGATCTTTTCCGAAAAAAGCAAAACCCTTATTAGGCGCGTTTTTCATCGGTTTCCCGACAGAGAGGACACAGACAATTTCCTTCTAAACGCGCTCAACCATCCCAACACCCCTAATCATCATAAAATATTTTGCCTGGATTCAGGATCCCGTTGGGATCAAACAATGATTTAACACGTTTCATCCATTGCAGGCTGGTTCCATGTTCGGCCGCCATGTATTTTCTTTTTCCCAGCCCGATGCCATGCTCTCCGGTGGCGGTACCGCTCAGCTCAATGGATCTGGACACCAGACGCTGGGAAATTTCTTCGATGAGATCCCATTGTTTTTGCTCACCCTTTTTACCGACAATGTTCAAATGTATATTGCCGTTGCCGGCGTGGCTGAGGTAATAGCTGACCAGATTGGTTCCGGCCAGTTCTTTGCGAATGTCGATGATTAGTGCCGAATAGGCGCTTATGGGTACGGCCACGTCCATAATCATAATGCCGCAATCCGGATGATTACGGGGAATCATCTCGCCCAGTGCATGACGTGCCTTGAAGATACGGTCCCTTTCCGCCCGGCCTAAACCCGGCTGGAATTGGCTGCAGCCTTCGGTTCTGCAGATTTCCTCTGATATTTCCAAGACCTCCGCCAGCTGACTGGTGGTGGAGCCGTGAAATTCCATAAAAAGCGTCGGCGAAACAGCCAATGCCAGATTTTCTTCTTTATTCATCAGGTCAATGCATTCCGGACCCAGCAGCTCTAATACGGCCGGGTTCAGGCCTGTGCGCATAATTTCAAAGACCGCCCTGCCGGCGCTTTCCATCGATGGAAAGGCTGCAGTGGCCGCCGAAAACTCCGCCGGCAGACCGGCTAGACGCACCGTGGCGCCCACCACGATCCCCAGGGTGCCCTCGGAGCCAACAAACAGTCGAATCAAATCATACCCTGAAGACGTTTTGCTGGCCCGGGTGCCCAATTCAATAATCTCCCCGTCGGCCAGCACAACCGATAATTTTAATACGTAGTCCCTGGTGGAGCCATAATAAATAGTTCGGGTTCCGCTGGCATTGTTGGCGATCATCCCGCCCAGGGTGGCCCGGGCTCCGGGATCAGGCGGGAAAAATAAACCGGTATGCCTCAGTTTTTCGTTTAAATCCTGGAAAATCACCCCCGGTTCCACATCAGCCTGGAAATCCTTTTCTCGAATCTTCAAAATGCGGTTCATTCGGGAAAAATCCAGTACGATGCCTTTTTTTATCGGAATAGGGTTGCCTTCCAGGCTTGAACCCGAGCCCCAGCCGGTGACTGGTATTCCGTTGTTGTTGGCATATTTTAATACTGCAGAGACCTCGGACGGGCTTTGCGGCCAGATGACTGCTTCAGGCCGGCAGGGCGGATGTCTGGATTCATCTTTGGCATGCAGGTTAAGAACAGACTCTCCGGTGGAGAACCGATCCGGTGCCACTATTGCTTTCAGGTTTTCAAAATGGGTTTGCGTAAGCGGATTGAATTTCAATTTGACCTCCATATTACAATTGTGTTTGGGTGGTAATAATTCAAATAAGGAATTCTATCTTTTTTTATAAACGACAGAGCGAAGCAAACCATCAACTTTAGTTCACTCGACACTTTGTATTATTTTCAAGGCGCAGTCCATTATCTCTGATCCCCGACGGCGGGATCTTCGACTGGGCCAAAGGACCCGGTTTTTGATAGTGAATAAAGGATAATTCTTTTTTGTTTTACACCATAATGCGCGGTTGGAAAAGGATTTTCAGGTTAAGTCCAAAAAAGCGACAAAACCGGGATATCTTTTTTTGAACCGGATTAGTTCTTGACTTCAGAAGACATCTTAATATAGGAAATAACCTTCTGATACAAAATGAATCGTCTTCAGTTGACATTCAATACTCCGGCCGAAGCATCGCATGTCTCAGAAATTAGCTGTTCCACAAGTATACATGGGGATTCAATCATTTTCTTTAACCACCAAGGGAGGAAAAAACCATGAACGAGAAACGATTTTCAATGGATGGCATGGATCGGAGGACTTTTTTGAAAGTTTCGGGAGTCGCCGGCCTGGGGGTGGCGGCCTCAACTTTCGGTGTCCCCAAGCTGCTGCGGGCAGCCCCTCCGACGATAAAAATCGGATCGGTACAACCGGCAACCGGACCACTGGCGGTCATCGGTGTGGGTCAACGCCGCGGTAATCAGCTGGCTGTTGATTACATCAACGCCATGGGCGGCATTAAATCCATGGGTGGCGCCAAGCTCGAATTGCTTTTGGGGGACAGTGAGAGTAAACCCGAAATTGGACGCTCGGAAGCCGATCGGCTGATTAAAGGCGGTGCTGTGGTGATGACCGGCCCGTTTCAAAGTGGTGTTGCTTTGGCCATCTCCACTCTTTGTGAGCAGCGGCAGGTGCCTTTTATCATGGATGTCGCCGCTCTGGATAAAGTTACCGGTAAGGGCAAAAAATATACTTTCCGGGT
>JAJRVC010000199.1 GCA_024277475.1 Deltaproteobacteria bacterium | reverse complement strand
GTGCTCATCAGGTTGTAGTCCACCCAGAGCCCGCCCATCGTGTAGTGGGGCGCGGGATAGATCATCATCGGGGTCTCGTACGGATCCTGGTCGATAATGTTTTTGTACATGTCGAACAGATTGCCATACTTACGAGCGATGACGTCCCTGCCGTCACGTTTGATGGCTTCTGAAAAATCCATATATACGGCGCGTCCGGTGGGCCCGACGCCTTTGCCGGCATCACACTGCTGCTTGGCATTGCGAGAGGCCACATCCCGTGGCACCAGGTTGCCGAAACTCGGGTATTTCTGCTCCAGATAGTAATCGCGCTCATTTTCCGGGATGTCGTTCGCAAGGCGTTTATCGCCCGTATTTTTAGGGACCCATACCCGCGCGTCGTTGCGCAGACTCTCACTCATCAGGGTCAACTTGGTCTGGTGATCGCTGTAATGCGGGATACCGGTGGGATGAATTTGAATAAAAGACGGATTCGCAAGACAGGCACCCCTTTTATATGCCTGGAAAATAGCGCTGGCATTGTAATTCTATCGATTTTTTAAATAGCTGGTTATCTACAAAGCCCCAGTAAATGCTCATTCGTCTCCCTCCCCCTGGCGGGAGGGATTGAGGGAGGGGGATAAGATAGTTGCCATTCCTTCAACTTGGTCCTTCTGGATATCCGTGTTTAAATATTTAAATGCCGGAGCGAAGCGACATCCATAATTAGTCATTCATCAATAGTGATGGTTTCGTAAAAAGTCCGGAGAGACCCGATTTTGCAATTTCGAACTCAATGATTCCAAAAGATTATGAGATCGCAATTCGAATATTTTGACTTTTTACGAGATTATCTTAATTGAGTCTTTTTACAATTAAGAATTATTAATGCAGGCATTTTTAAGAATCAGCATTCCATGCAGCAAATCATAGGCAATGATGGGTTCGGCCATGCACAGCACCAGCTCCTGGCCTCAGCTGCCATGGAAACCACGGCATCATAGCCGATGATCTGGTAGCAAACCTGGTTGACCGGCTCGGGTATCACCGGGTTGACCTTGCCGGGCATGATGGAAGAGCCCGGCTGCATGGGCGGCAGGTCGATCTCGTTTAAGCCGCAGCGTGGCCCTGACGACAACCAGCGCAAGTCATTGCAGATTTTTGATATCTGTACCGCCGCCCGTTTCATGGTAGCAGACATCTGGGCGAACGAACCGGCATTCTGGGTGGCCTCCACCAAATTGCGAGCCCGGCGCAGCGCAAAGCCAAAGGCCACGGCCAGGGTAATTGTCAGTACGCCGGCAAACCCGATGCCGATACTTCCCAGGCGGGCACCCAAAAAGATGAAACCCAAGACGACTAAAAGTTCAATAATCCACGTTATTATCCTCCCGTTACAGTTGTTGACCGGTCAGCCACCGTTTCTTGTACTCTGGCGGGTTTCATGCCGGCACACTGCGGCATATGAACCTTTTTCTGTTTGGGTTGACACAGGTGCATTTTTCCCGGTCAGTTTTTCGTACCAGATGGGGTGATGGCTCTTGACGTAATCAACGGGCAAACTGCCGTCCCTGAACATGGCATACAGGGACTGGCGGTTCATGGACAGCAAGGACAGATAGAGATGAACAATGAGGAACACGCCGATGGTCACGAAACTTGCCGCGTGCACAAAACGGGACAACTCCTGTATGCCCTGTGAGAAAAGGTCTCTGAACATAAGTACGAAGCCGCTGGCCGTGATGGCAGTAATGGCCCCAATCATGGTCCAGGCAAAAAGCTTCTGGCCGACGTTGAACTTGCCGATCCGAGCGTGCCCGAAGGTGACATAGTTGACCCACAGGCCTTTGATGCCGTCAAAGAAGGCGGCCGGGCGCCAGCTGTCCTCGGGCCAGATAGCCCAGCTCCGGATATGAATAAGTTGGACCGTAACAAAGGGGATGGCCATTATGACGAAAAACAGAGCGATCACACGATGGATGACGCGTGCTACCTGCAGCCCGAGGGCCAGACGCTCGTTGTCGGTGACGCCCGATGTGGCCAGTTCCGTATACGCGCTCCCCAAAAAATCGTAGGGTATGGCGAACACCGACCCCAGGAAGCTGAAGCTCGGTGAAAGAAGCGGCAACCCGGTGATGATGAAAAAGACCATAAAGTGGAGCAGATGATTGTGGAACGAACGCTGCAGTTGGGTGAATGCGACAATGGTTTTCTGGTTGTCACTCATCGGACACCTCCTCGGTTTTCTTTTCCGCGGCTTTGACTTTGTCTTTGCGGGCGCCAAGCATATATAGGCCGTGCAGGGCCGCCCCGGCCAGCACGCCGACGGCTCCGACGGCTCCCGCGGCCTTGACCGCATTGCGGGCACGCATACCCGTCTTGGTCGGATTTTCGGGCAGCAGATAATACTGCGTGTCTTCCCTGGCAGCGATGGTCACCCAGCCCAGCCGGCCCACGTAGCTGTTGATCTTGTCCTTGCCGTACAGGATGTAATCCCTGCCGAGACGTTCGGTATATTTGGCCATGCGGCGCTCCCCCTCGGCGATAACTTCGTCCTCGGGGCCGGACAAAAGCGCCTGGGTCATGCAGGCCGAGACACATGCGGGCTGCAGGCCGGATTCCACCCGGTCGTAGCAGCCAATACACTTTTTGGCCTGGCCCGAATGCGGGTCGTAAAAAGGCACGTCGAACGGGCAGGCATCCCGGCAGGTGCGGCAGCCGATACAGGCCGAGGCGTTGATGACCACCTGCCCTGTCGGTCGCCGTTCAATGGCCGCCGATGGACAGTTGTTCAGACACGCGGCGTTTTCACAGTGGTGGCAGTGGTGGAAGCCCACCAAGAGCCGGGAATCGGGGTATTCGCCCACCTCGATGCGCTCAGGCCGCAGATAGTAGGAGGCGTACGAAAATTCATTGACCCCGCGGGTGATGTCCACGCCCGCATCGCGCTGCATGCGCATGCGGTTTTCCATGGAGCAGGCGCTCATGCAGGCCGCACAATTAAGGCAGCTCAGACTGTCGTACATGTTCAGATATCGCATCATGACACCTTCCTTATCTTAAGGATAATATCCTGTGGAACGTGGCCCGCCACGCCGGGAGAGAACCGCAGCCGGCCGAAGTGATTGAGGTTCAGTCCGATTTGCTTGGCATAGCGCAGCTTTTCAGGGGTCCGCTGCAGACCTTTGCCAAGACCGTGGTAGTGAAACAGCACATCCGGATGAACGGTTTTGCTCGGGGATACCCGCGCCCGCTGCTTTTCATCCGGGAATTCCTCCATCCAGACATCGGCAAGGTCACCCTCGGTGAGTCCGAGGTGCTTGGCCCGCGCTTCGTTGATGAAGATATTAGCGTAGCGCATCTTGCGATGCAAAGACACGAGAATCGGATTGTCCCTGGCCTGGGCCCCGGTAAAGGAGGACAGCGGTGTGAAACCTGATGCCGGAACAAATTCATCCTCGGCCAGCTTCTGTTTCTGTTGCAGCCAACGGGGTTTGAGCTGTACGAGAAGCGGGGATGCGTATTCCCGGTCAGGATAATCCGGGTATTTACGTCGCAGCATGTCGTACTTTTCGGCCAGCCAAAAGCTGTAGACTTCGTATTTGCCGGTGGCGTTGCGCGGCTTATGTTCAGAGACGATGCGCCATGTCCCCCAGCTGCCGTGCTCCAGCAGGTCGTCGAGCGACTTGGGCAATGCGTCCATTTCCTCAGGCGTCAGCCCGCCGATGCCCGCAAACTGGCTTTCCCACGTGGGGCGCATTCCCTCCTGCTCCAGCTGGAGAAAATACCGGTTGTATTCCTCTTTGCCGAGCACGCGTTTGGCGATCTGGCAAAGAATCCAGTAACCGTCTTTGCTGCCCATGACCGGATCAACCGCTTTGCGGTTGACGCCGACTACGGGGATAAGGCATTTGTAGCCGCTGTAAAGGGGCTGGTCCTGTTCGAGGAAGGTGCAGCCGGGCAGGATGATGTCCGCATACATGATGCTGTCCTGCCAGAACGGAGATACGGCGATCACCGTTTCCACGCTCTGCATGGCGTCGGTGATGTCCTTGCCTCCGGCCGTGCCGCCCACAAGGTCCTGTCCCCAAAAAAACAGCAGCTTGGGCTTATAGGGTTTGCCGTCGAGGATGGACTTGACGATGCCCGATCGGCCTTCCACCGGGTCCGCGCACCAGCGGTCGGCCTCGTTGTCGATCTGCCATTGCAGGATGCGCTTGCTATTATCCGGACTGGGGAATTCCACGGGTAGACCGCCAAGCCCCGAATTGCGGTTCCAGAGGATACCCCCTTCGGAGCCATACAGGCCGAGCAACATGTTGAGCATGTGCACGCAGATCTGGGCGCGAAAATCCGTGGTGTGCCGGGTGAAGCGGTAGCCGATTTCCACAAAGGCCTTGGGTGCAGCCTTGTGCAGTTTGTCGGCCACCCCTTCCATCTTGGCCACCGGGATGCTGCATGTTGCGGACAGCTCTTCGAGGTCCAGGTCCAGGGCGCTCTTTTTGAGCAGCTCCATGGCCGGGTGGACCACGCTGCCTTCGTATTCGAACCGGCCTTCATAGGCCGGGATCTTTGTTTCGCGGGACATGACAAATGACTGGGTCGCCGTGTCGAAAACCAGGTAGTCATTAGGCGTGGATTGCCGGTCTAACTTTACGGGTAGCAGGGTTTGCGGGTCGATGAGCGCATCCAGGTTGGTCTGTTTCTGAAATTCCATGTTGACGTAACCCTTGCTGAACACGAAGTGCAGCACGCCCATAAGAAAGGACACATCCGTTCCCGGGCGGATGGGCAGCCATTGCGCATAGGACTGGGCCATTTCATTGGGGCGCCTCGGGTCCACTATGGTCAAAGGCAGGCCGCGTCTGAGCCCCTTGCCGAGCTGGGCCCCCCAGCCGTGGGGGATAATGGCCCCGCCGAGGTTTTTGCCCACGACAAGTCCGTAATCCGCGTTTTCCCAATCACTGGAATGCGCGCCGGGGCCGCCAAAGCTCAGAATGGCCTGCGAGCTGCGCGATACCACGTTGAAGCAGGTGTCGGCGTAGCCCACAATGTTGGGCGTGCCGAAAAGCTCGAAAAATTTAACGTCCCAGATCAGGGCCGATGAAAAGCGAGAGAAAAAAACAGCCTTTTCAGGTTCGCCGTCGTCGCGGAGTTTTTTTAATTTCCGGCCTACAAGGTCCAGGGCCTCTTGCCAGGATGCCTTGCGAAACTTACCCTCGCCGCGTTCGCCCGTACGGATCAGCGGTGTGGTGATGCGATCATCGCTGTACAGGGCACCGGGCGCCGCGCGCGAGCGGCCGCAGATTCCCTTGTATTCGTGGACCGGGCTGGCTTCCAGCCGAATGAGCTTGCCGTCTTTGACGGTGGCGTTGGCCGGACAGAACTGAGCGCACATCTGGCACAGCACCGGAACTTTTTTCTCCCGCCCATACTCGGCGCCGGGAACCCTGAGCGGTGCGGCCTGGGCCTCAGGGACGGATGTTGTTGAAACTGCTGAAATCCCGATGGCAGAGGCGGCCTTCAGGAAGGATCGCCGTGTAATTCCCTTTTCCTTTTTATTCATGAATACCTCTCAGCTGTTGTAATTACTCCGCCCTGAAAAATAGCATATTCAGCGTGATAAATAGTTCTTTCAAAACTGAAAATTGTTTTATGGCTCTAGGTCCGGCGGATTAATTAGGTGACTGGATATCACACCCCATACGAAACGGTTAAGGCAAGAAAATCCAAAGCTTAGCGAAACACCAGCCTAAACCTGAATCTACAATTCTTGCCGGATACCACGCAATTCTTTCTTAGCTTTTCCACTATTTAGTTTAATCCTAATCCTTTAGAATCAGCATTGCTACCTGCTGAGATCAAGAATTTCCATACGATTATCAAGGCTGCGCACGCATGCATGAAAGCGGAGTCAAAACTGATTTTCAATAGCTGGCTATTTTCCAGCTGCAGTGCTCCTAAACCGAACCACGTCGGTGTTCCCACCGCGCCGAAAGATACCGGCACCGTGTTTGTCATCAGACAAAAGATGGCGACCTTAAGCGGCTTAAACCCCAAGCCTACCAGAAGCGGTGCGGCTAAAGCCGCGGGGGTCCCAAACCCGCTGGCACCTTCAATTAGAAAAGCAAATGCCCAACCAATGATCATCAACTGGGCCACCCGATTATCACTGATTTCAGTGAGCCAGGCCCGGATAACATCCATGGCACCGGAATGTTCAATTCTCATAGTTGTGATTAACTATTTCTTCACATAAATTGGGATTTTCTAAAATTTCTTTGGTTTCCTTAACCGCTGCGGCCGTTACGTATCCATCGAGTTCAACGGCCCGAAAACCTCTGGGCTTAATATCTTTGGTGTATATCGAATATCTGTTCACCACGATCGGTTTGTGAAAATAGACCGCTTCCATAAAGGCATTGCCGAACCCCTCAAAGGTGGAAGGATAGGTGACCAGGTCGCAATAAGGAAAAATATCTGATAACGTGTAAATCTTCCTGCCATCTTCAGTAGACCCTCTTTGTTCATCGATGATATCGTCGACAAAGATGGTGTTCACGTTTAGAAATTCCGAATATTCCTTAAGCCTATTTTGATAATC
>JAJRVC010000198.1 GCA_024277475.1 Deltaproteobacteria bacterium | reverse complement strand
TGCTTTACTTGATTTCACTTGCGGTGGCCTCCTGGATTTGGTTAGGATTACTTCATTAATTCTCCTTAAACCACAATTCATGGGGCTCCGCAAGTATTTTCTTTTAAAATACTTCAGTTTTTATGCAACTGGAGGGTGAAGCGTGAACAATTTTGATTTTTTTACGCATCACGTTTCACGCCTCACGCATAAGGAAAAGATATTGAATTACAAGGTCCTTTTAGTGGATGACGATGCCTCGATATTGGCGAGCCTCATGCGTCAGTTGAGGACTCAATTTCGCATCGAGACGGCTCTGAGCGGAGATGAGGCTTTAAAAATGATTGAGGAAAAGGGACCCTATGCTGTGGTTATTTCCGATTTCCTTATGCCGGGTATGAATGGAATTGAATTTCTTTACCGGATTAAAAAGACCCATCCTGATACTGTGCGGATGATGCTGACGGGCACTGCCGATATGCCGATTGCAATTAAAGCGGTGAACGAGGGCAATATTTTCCAATTTCATCCGAAACCTTGGGATGAAGATACGTTAAGTAAGGCGATTCAAAGCGGAATTGAAAAGTATCGCAAAATCACAGATAATCAAATGCAAATGAAAAAAGTCAGAATGTCGTTAACCCGGGCCGGTGAGATCCAACAAACCCTGATGCCGAAATCCGATCCTCATGTCGATGGATTTGATATTGCCGGTAAAAGTATCTGGTGTGATGAAACCAGCGGCGACTATTACGACTTCATTTATCCCGAAGAATGGTGGCAGGAAAAAATCGGAATTGTTGTGGCTGATGTAATCGGACACGGCATTTCTTCCGCTTTGTTGATGACAACTGCTCGTGCGCTTTTCAGGGAACGCATACTCAGCCCAGGCACGGCCGCGTCAATAGTTTCTGATATCAACAAACGCCTTGTAGGGGATATAGAAGAACTCAACCTGTTTGTAACCATGTTTTACAGTGAGATTGACATTAAAGAAAAATGTTTCCGCTGGGTGCACGCCGGCCACGAGCCGGCTCTTTTCTATGACCCCGTTCGAGACTCATTTGAATCCCTTGCCGGTGAGGGTTTAGCATTGGGAGTTATAGAAGAATGGGTTTACGAGGAATCAGAAAAACGAATCCAGCCGGGACAGATTATCTTAATTGGAACAGACGGCATCAAGGAAACCTGTAACACACAAAATGAATATTTTGGCAATGACCGTATAATGACTATCATACGCCATCATGCCGAAAAGTCTGCCAAAGGCATTTTAAAGGAGGTGTTTAACGTCTTGAATAATTTTCGTTTTCCTGCTGAGAGGAAAGACGATGAGACCCTGGTCGTAATCAAGGTTCTTTAGTGAAAAAGCAAAAGCCATCCATTTTTCCTTTTGGTGATAGTTTTGTTTAAAGATAATCAACCCATTGCCATTTGATCTTTCCATTGTTGTTTACGTGTTTCAAATTGCCCCGCCGCACAGCGTCGCTTAATGTCTCATATATCTGATGCGGGTCGTAATCCGTCGTTTGGCAAATTTTATTTGTAAGAAACGTTAAAAGTTCCTTTTCTGTCACCGGCGATCCTTGGTGACGCCGGCGTCCCTTTTCTTCGATGACATTTTTCATCATCAGGTCATAAACGAGGACAATTCTCTTTAGGTTTTCGATTTCCCAAATCTCATCCTTGGAAGCTTTGTTTTGTGCCATCCGTACTTGAATATCCGATAAATAATCATCGTACTCAGCTTCCCATTTGACAACAATGCCATCCAGCATTTTCTGATCAACCGACGGCGTCTCCACAATGGCTCTGTTGGCATGATATTGAGACCAGTCATTGGTTAAGACTTTGATGCCGTATCGTTCGCTGTGTTCGCGAATTTCGGTGCCGGGGAAGGGCGCCAGCAGGTGAAACCCGAAAGACAGGCCCAGCTTTTTTAAGCGGTTGGCAAATTCCATGGTTTCTTTTATGGTTTCCGGGGTTTCACCCGGAAGCCCTAGAATGAAAGATGCAAAGGGCAGAATTGCCGCCCTTTTGCACATGTTAACGGCATCCTCAACCTGTTTGAGGGTGATTCCTTTTTTGATGGTTTTCAAAATCTGCGGATTGGCCGATTCGATACCAAAACTCACTGCGCTGCAACCGGCTGCTTTCATTTTTGCCAGTATGGCATCAGAAACCGTGTCCACCCTTGCAAAAGATGTCCACTTCAGCTTCAATCCTCTTTTAATGATTTCATCACACACGGCGTTGCAGTGGCTTTTATTGGCGGTGAAAAGATCATCGGCAATGTTGATCTGGTGAAAATTCAAAGAATTGAGGTATTCCATTTCGTCGACGATTTTGCCGGCGCTGCGGTAGCGAACCCTGGCCCCTACCATTTTCCTGCCCACACAGAAAATGCATTTATAGGGGCACCCGCGGCTGGTGGTTAAACTGATCGGCATGCCGAGTGCACGGTAGCGGCCCAACGGAAGCAGGCGGCGATCCGGAACCGGTAGATCATCCAGGTCTTCAATGGTTTCTCTCTTTTCGGTAAAGCAAATTTTTGTGTCTTTGCGGTAGGCGCTTCCATTTACTCCGGCCCAGGCGCAATCGTTATTCGCTGCCCGGACCAGTCTGACGAGGGTCCGCTCCCCTTCACCCAGAACGATGACATCCAGTTGCGGATGAGCGGCAAGTGTCTCCCGGGCACAAAACGACACATGGGGCCCGCCCATAACGGTTAAAATACCCGGATCCATGCGTTTGATGTCTTTAAGGACGCCGATGGCATGGTCAAATGTCATGGTGACAGCGGTAATGCCGGCGAGCTGGGGCTTAAAGTCTTCGATTAGATTTTTCAGCATGGCTTGGCTGTAGGGGAAAACAACCAGGTCAAGAACTTTTACTTCTACTCCCGCCTCGGACAGCGCTGATGCCAGGTAGGCAAGTCCTAAGGGAGGGGAGGGGGTTTCGGAGATTGGATAAAAAGGATTTATGAGTAGAACTCGCATAATATTGTATATTGTTAACCCTATATGAAACTTGGATTGTAAATTCCAAATAATTTGTGATTTAGTATAAAAAAATGGGGCCCAAAGCATTACTCGAGCCCCATTTTTTATCTCAATCGATTAATTTTAGAACAATCCACTGACCTTACCTGTTTCCACATCCACATCCACCCGTCTGAAAGCCGGATTGGAACTGGTACCGGGCATCAGGCTGATGGTGCCGGCGCAGGGACACAGGAATTTGGCACCCGAATAAATCAGCACGTCGCGAATCGGCAGAGTCCAGCCCTTGGGGACACCCTTGCGGACCGGATCATGGGTCAGGCTCAAATGAGTTTTGACCATCATGGTGGCGAAATCGGCGTACTGGGGATCATTTTCGAGCATCTTGGCTTTGGCTTCCGCATCGGGAGTCCAGGATACGCCGTCGGCGCCGTAGACTTCTTTGGCGATGGTTTCCACACGATCCCGCAGTTTCATCTCCAGGGGATACAGGAATTTGAAGTCATTTTCTTCTTTACAGGCATCGATAACCGCATCGGCAAATTCCAGAGCGCCTTCGCCGCCCAGTTCCCAGTGTTTGGATTCGGCACAGCGTGCGCCGGCAGCTTCAGCGGCTTTCTTGACAACAGCCACTTCCGCATCCGTGTCCGTGTAAAACCGGTTGACACAGACCACCGGATTAATACCGGCTTTACGGATAACATTGATGCAATGGACCATGTTTTCACAGCCTTTTTCCACCAGCTCCAGATTTTCTTTGGTGTATTCATCCGCCAGAGCAATACCGGCTACTACCTTGGGGCCGCCGCCATGCATCTTCAAGGCCCGGATAGTGCTGGTCAAAACAGAAACGTGAGGCTTCAAACCACTGAAGCGGCACTTGACATTCCAGAATTTTTCAAAACCGATATCGGCCGCAAAGCCGCTTTCGGTGACATGGTAATCAAACATCTTCAGTCCGATGCGATCGGCAATAATTGAAGACTGACCGACGGCGATATTGGCAAACGGCCCGGCATGTACCATGCAAGGGTTGTATTCCGCCGTGCACATCATGGTGGGATTGATGGTGTTACGCATAAAAGCCGTCATGGCGTTGCCGACTTCCAGATCACCCGTTGTAACCGGCTTGCCGCTTTTGTCGAAGGCCACGGTAATATTGTTCAGACGCTCTTTCAGATCCGCAAGATCCTTGATCACGGATAAAATGGCCATGCACTCGGAACCGACGGCAATACCGAATTTTGACTGCATGGTGAAACCGTCAAAACGGCCACCGATGCCGATGATGATATTTCGCAGAGCCTGGGCGCAAAAATCAATAATCCAGCCGAGTTCCACCCGGGTGGGATCAATGTTCAAACGAGGCATGCCGGTCAGGCGCTGCAGTTGTTCATCATTGTAATTGCGCTCATGCTGCATACGGGAGGTCATGGCCACCATAGCCAGATTGTGGGCATTCATAATGTCATTGATATCACCGGTCAGACCCAGTGAAAATTCGGTCATGGGAATCAGCAGTGAATTGCCACCACCGGCCGCCGTTCCCTTAACGTTCATGGTCGGGCCGCCGGAAGGCTGTCTGAGAGCGCCGCCCACGTTTACACCGCGTTTGCCGAGACCTTCCATCAAACCGCAAGAGGTGGTGCTTTTGCCCTCACCCAGCGGTGTGGGAGTGATGGCGGTCACCTCAATATACTTTCCATCAGGTTTGTCCTGCAGCCGGTTGATGATTTTTAAAAAATCGAGCTTGGCCAGTCGACCCATGGGAAGAATTTCATCTTTTTCCAGCCCCAGTTTTTCGCACCACTCCTCGGGAGAGGGCATGTTTTTTTCCGCTTCTTCGGAAATCTGCCAATCGGCCATGTTTACTGCATCGTAAGGCATCGTAGAATTCTCCTTTCAATTAGGTTGTGTTGGTAGTGATTAAATTTTTGGTAACCGTTGAACGCGTACCAAATTAGTATCCCTTCTTTATTAGTATCCTTTCTTTGTGACTTGGGGTTTTAGTGGCTGAACCGTTACATGAATATTCACCGTCGGTCACCGTTGATCAGGTTGAAATGTCTGACAACATTCTGATAATATATGGGAAATATCCCATATCATTTGACTTTCATTATTGCAAGAGATTTTATTATCTCCTTTGCGATTCCCGCTCACGTCCGTTTTGCAGTTGATGCAGCTTGTAGTAAAATCCTTTTCGTTTCATAAGCTCGACATGGTTGCCGGTTTCGATGATGCGACCACGGTGTAATACGATGATTCGATGGGCATTGCGGACAGTTGACAGCCGATGGGCGACAACCAGTGATGTCCTGTCTTTCATCAATGTTTCTACCGCCTGCTGGATGGCGAATTCGGTTGAGGAGTCGATGTAGGAAGTGGCCTCATCAAAAAGAATTAGCTGGGGGTTTCGTGCAAAAGCCCTGGCAATGGAAATAAGCTGGCGCTCACCGCTGGATATGGAAGCACCGCCTTCACTCAGAACGGTGTCCAGCCCTTGGGGCAAACGGTCAATAAGGGGTCTGCAGTTGGAAGTATCGATAATGAATTGTTCCTGGGCTGCGGTTGGATGCCGGCTGTCCTGGAATATGTTTTGCCGGATGGTGCCGGAAAATAAAAAAGGATCCTGCATTACAAGCGCTATTTTCGATCGAAACAAAGAAACATCCAAATCTTTTAAATCCAGGCCATTGATCAGCACCCGTCCTGATGCGGGATCGTAAAAACGGGGGATCAAGTTGATCAAAGATGTTTTACCGGCACCGGTAGGACCCACCACTGCAACGGTTTCACCAGCGTTGATACTGAAGGTGATTTTTCGCAGAATATTTTCACCGTCGACATAGCTGAAATAGACATTTTCAAAGCAAATTTTTTCAATACGCTGCAGTCTGGATGCTCTATTGGCTCTTTGCACTACAGGCCGGGTCAGCACCTCCCGGCTGTCCAGTATTAAAAAAATACGTTCAGCGGACGCCATGGCATTCTGCAATATATTGTATTTTTCCGCCAGGTCACGGATGGGTCTGAAGAACATTCTGATATAGGAAATGAAGGCCACCAGCGCTCCCAGGCTCAGCGTACCGGTAAGCACGCGCCCGCCGCCGTAAAATATCACCAGAGCGACGGCCACCACCGCCAGAAGTTCAATCAGGGGCATGAATACCGCCAGTACATGGATCTGTTTCATTCCGGCCAGGTAGTTTGCATGATTCAGCTCTTTAAAATTACGATAATTGTTCATTTCCTGTCGAAATAACTGAACCACCCGGATGCCACCGATGGTTTCCGAAAACCGCGTATTGATCTGGGCTACTTTGATGCGAAGTTCACGGAATATATCCCGGGCCCGTCTGGAAAAATTTATCGATGCATACAACACCAGCGGTAAAACAATAAAAGAGATCAGGGCAAGTTTCCAGTTTATGATCAGCATGACCACGGCAATGCCGCAAAGCAAGAAAAGATCTTTGAAGATCATGGAAATGACCGAGGTAAAAAGTTCATGCATGTTTTGGATGTCGTTGGTCGTTCGGGTGACCAGCCTGCCCACCGGGTTGCGGGTGAAGAAGGCGATGGTCAGATTCTGGATATGGACATACAGCTTCATGCGCAAATCGTGCATGATCATGAGGCCGGTATATTCCATGATCATTTTCTGGACGAAATTAAAAATGAAGTTGATGATCACCAGGGCCATGAAAACAGCGGAAATAACAGTGATCCCGGTGATGTCATTTTTGCGTAGCACGGCGAGATCCGATTTTTTCATCCTGGAAAGTTTGCTGTAAGAAATCAGGGCCGTATTTCCTTCAACTTTAAATAATTCCTCGTAGGTATCGACTATTGCCCGCTGCTGGGGATCGGCCAAATCCACCCGGATGCCCCTTTCTTTGGATTTATTTTCAGAGGTTTTGCCGGCAGTGACTGCATTCGTTGTCGGCACGATATAGCGGTCGATGGCAACCTTGGTGACATAAGGAAGGGCAAGATCCAGGCCGGTGATCAAAAGCACCAGTCCGATGGAGCCGAAAAGTAAGAGCCGGTAGGGCCGGGTAAATGGATAAAGCCGTTTCAAAAGCTTTATATCATAGGGTTTTCCTAACTTGGATTCTTCAAAATATCCTTGATCTTGCTGCATTCAGGTCCTCTTCAATTTCCTGCAAATGATAGGTTTTGGCGTAGTATTTATTTGATTTTATCAACTGACGGTGGGTGCCGTATTCGATAATACGTCCCAGATCAAGGGTGATGATGCGGTCGGCGTAACTGACGGCGGAAAGACGATGGGAGACAATGATGATAGTCTTTTGCCCTGCCATTTTCCTGATGGTGTTGATGATGGCCGTTCCGGTTTCCAGATCAACCTGGCTGATAGGGTCGTCGAGAAGCAGGATGGCATTATCCTGCAGCAGGCAGCGGGCCAGAGCGATGCGTTGTTTTTGCCCGCCGGATAAAATGACGCCTTTTTCGCCTACTACGGTTTCCAAACCGTCGGGGAAGCTTTTAATCGTATCATACAAGGCGGCGTCTCTGACGGCTTTTTCAAGACGATTTTCGGGGAGTTGTTGATCGCCGAAGGTAATATTCTCTCGAATCGTTCCGGCAAACAGAAACGGTTCCTGGGGAATAAACGAGATGTGCGATCTCAGATTTTGTATTTTCAGAGTGCGAATATCATGTCCATCAATCAGGATTCGTCCCCGGTGGATGTCGTAGAGTCTTGGAATAAGGCTTAAAAACGTTGATTTGCCGCAACCGGGAGGACCGATAACGCCTAACACCGCCCCAGATTCTATTTCCAAATCAATTTGGGAAAGCGTCGCCACTTCCGGGTCGGGGCCGGCGTCATAGCGAAAGGAAACTTGATCGAAAACGATGTGTCCCTTAACGTTTTTAGCAGATATGACGTTCTCACCGTCCCTGATTTCAGGGACGGTTTGCAGAATTTGATTGATGCGGTCCAGAGAAGCCCGGCCTCGCTGGATGAGATTGGTTACCCAACCCAGGGCCATCATCGGCCAGGTCAACAGACCCAGGTAACTGATGAAGGCTACGAAATCTCCCGGTGTAATATCCTGCATGATAGTTTTACGACCGCCGAGATAAAGGACGATGGTTAGACTCAAATTGGAAAAAAGGAGCATCATCGGAAAAAAAGAGCCGATAATTTTGACCAATTTGATGTTTTTGTCGACATAGTTTCTAGAGGCGGCTTCCACCCGGGCGGCCTCTTCTTTTTTAAGGTGATGTGCCTTGATAATTCGAATACCCGCAAAGCGCTCCCGGATCACTTCGGTGAGTTCTGAAAAAGCGGCCTGGACTGCCTGGTAGCGGCGATGCATTTTTTTACTGAAAAAACGGGTGCTGATGACGATCAGGGGCATGGGGATGAGGACAAAAGCTGTGAGTGTGACGTTGATGTAGGCCATGAATCCGATGGCGGCCAACCCCAGAACAATGGCGTCATTTAAAGCCACGATTCCCATACCGGTGGCCATCCTGATTTGCTGAATATCGTTGGTTGCATGGGCCATCAGGTCACCGGTCTTTACCCCGTCAAAATAGGCAGCGGAAAGGCATTGCAGGTGGGCGAACAGCCTGTTTCTCAGACCCTCTTCTATTCGCCTGGCAGTACCCAGGAGGCAACGACGCCAGATATAGCGAAAGATACCGATAAAAACGGCAATACCAACCATGAAAAGTGCATAAAATAGCAGCTGCCGGCCATCCAACCGGTACGCCGTCAGATCGTCGATGACGCGCTTGATGATGCGGGGTATAAAAAGCTGGAGCAAATCGACGATGATCAGGCTGAGCAACCCGAGCATAATTTTAGTACGATTTTCGTTGAAATAGGGTTTTATCAGATCTGTCGTGTTCATCATGCGGGTTACTGGTTACTCATATGAAATTTCATTAAGCCGCTTTGGCTGCCGGCAACCGGGTTCGCAAGAAACACCGCCTGGCCGGAACAGTGAATTTTTCGAACGTCGAACATCGAACGCCCAACGTCGAACTTCGAATATTGATGACGCTACGCTTTAT
>JAJRVC010000197.1 GCA_024277475.1 Deltaproteobacteria bacterium | reverse complement strand
GGGAGGTATTGTTTGTTAACGGCGACGACATTATCGTGCGACAACACTTGGCAAGCCAGTCCATCGAGAAATTACGGGATTTCGTCGGCAGTCACAAGCTTCTGGTTATCGACGAAGCCCAGTATGTTGCCAACATCGGCGTAAACTTGAAACTGATCGTCGATCACATGCCCGACGTCAAAATCATCGCTACCGGATCCTCTTCTTTTGATCTGGCCAAAGGGGTCGGTGAGCCTTTAACCGGCAGAAAATATGTGCTCAAGCTTCTACCGCTTGCACAGATGGAGATCGCTACACTCGAAAAACATCACGAGACCCTAGCAAATTTGGAATCCAGGTTAATCTACGGCTCCTATCCCGAAGTGGTGACCATGCGGGACAACAACCTGCGCCAGGAATATTTACGAGAGCTCGTCAGTGCCTATCTTTTTAAAGACATCCTGGCCCTGGAAGGTATCCGCTATTCGGAAAAACTGGTCCGCCTGCTCCAACTGCTGGCTTTTCAAATCGGGAAACAGGTCTCACTGGCAGAAATCGGCAGACAGCTGGGCATGAGCAAAAATACGGTGGAGCGCTATCTGGATCTGCTGGAAAAGACCTTTGTGATTTTTCGCCTCAGCGGGTCCATCCGGAACCTGCGCAAAGAAATCACGAAAAGCTGCCGCTATTTTTTTTATGACGTGGGGATAAGAAATGCGCTCATCGGTCTTTTCAACCCGCTCAACCTGCGCAACGACACCGGAGAGTTGTGGGAAAACTATATCATCTCGGAAAGGTTGAAGCGGCATGCCTGCTTACGCACCATGACCGCTATGTATTTCTGGCGAACCTACGACAAAAAAGAAATCGACCTCGTCGAGGAACAAAGCGGTAACCTGTATGCTTATGAAATCAAATGGAAAAGAAGCCGCACCCGCATCCCAAAGGACTGGCAGAAGCACTATCCCCGGGCCGAATTTAACGTGATCACCAGGGAAAACTACCTGCCCTACATACTGTAAGGCCTCTTTTTGCCCATCTGCCGGTGCCGCACTACCCGAGTTATTGAATTTCTTAAGGACGTCCCCTACTGACCTACTGATCCTTGATTCTTGACATCTTTCCGCCCAAGATATATTTTTACTATATGGTAAGGAATTTTACCCCCCAAACTCCTTAAATGAGGCTCAGAAATGTTAACCGGCACAATTTCGTCCAAGGGACAGGTAACCATTCCCAAAAAAATCAGGGAACTGCTGAAGCTGGGAACATTTGATAAGGTTGTCTTCATCCCCATTGGGGATAATCGCGTCATCATCACGAACAAAACCGTCCCCGCTTCCGAGCTTTTTGGCATGTTGCGTCATCGCAAACAGGGGAGAAAGGTGTCGGTCAGCGACATGAAGGCGGCCGTTCAAAAAAAGCGCGCTGGAAGGGGTGTTCGGTGATAGCGCTGGATACCAATGCGCTGATAAGAATGCTGGTCGAGGACGACCCCGATCAGGCTGAGGCGGTCCAGGAGATGATCTCGCGTGCGGAAAAAAGCGCAACTCAGGTGCTGATCGTACCGGAAGTTCTCATCGAAACCGTCTGGGTGCTGGAATCAGTCTATCACTGCAGCAGAGAGGAAATCTTCAAATTCCTCGAAACGCTGACGCTTTCGAAAACATTTTCCATTTCAGATCACGAGGCCATTCGATGGGCCGTGCGCCAATTTAAAAAAGGAGGCGATTTTGCAGACCTCTTGATCGTCAGTCAAACCAAAGTGCGGCAGGCCAAAAGACTGTTCAGTTTTGACAAAAAACTCCAACAGCGCTTCCCCGATTACGTCACCACTGATCCCGACGCGATTTTTCCGCCATAAAAGCTGTTCATAAGACACCGCAAAACGCCCTGCCCGGTTGCCGCGCAGCACCCTCAACGGACCACGGGCAATCCTGCCCCCGGCAAATCAGCCACCACCGAGTTATTGAATTTCTTAAGGACGTCCCCCTATCTGAAATAGGGGTTGACACCATATTGCTATATATGTTTAGTTCAATTATCTTACCGCTTCGGCGGTTAATTCGGCGCAGGGGGTTGGCCGGTGCCTTTCCAGAAAACAGCATCCGTTGATCTGTTCGTTTCAGACGCCCGCAAACCCAAGTACGGCTGGATTCAGGACATCATCCTGGGCCGTATTCGGGAGGGCAAGTGGGCGCCTGGGGACAGGATTCCCACCGAGCGGGAGCTGGCCCGCACCTTTGACGCCAGTGTGGGCACCGTTCGTAACGCGCTGCAGAGCCTGGTGAACCAGGGGTATCTTTGGCGGGAGCAGGGGCGGGGCACCTTTGTCAGAAAGTCCATCGAACACAGCGACGCCCTGCGGTATTTCCGCTTCGTGGACAGCTTCGACGACCGGGTGCCGCAGCTGACGATCAAGTGCCTGCAGCCGCCGCGCCTCAAGATCCATCGGCAGGCGGCGGCGCTGCTGGGCCAGGAGCCGCGAGAGGCGGTGTTTGAAATCGTGCGCCTCTTTCTGAGCGGCCTTCAGCCCATGGTTTACGTGACTTCCTACCTGCGTCCGCACCTGTTTCCCGATCTGGACCGATTCACATCCCGGGATTTTGAAAAAGCGCCGGTCTACCAACTGGTGGAGCGTG
>JAJRVC010000196.1 GCA_024277475.1 Deltaproteobacteria bacterium | reverse complement strand
GTCGAGGGTGATTCGGCCGGAGGATCGGCCAAACAGGGACGGGATAGAAAAGTTCAGGCCAGATTACCCCTGAAGGGTAAAATTCTGAACGTTGAAAAAGCCCGTTTCGACAAGATTCTGAAAAGTGAAGAGATCAAAAACATCATCACGGCACTGGGCACCGGTGTCGGCAAGGAAGAGTACAGTGTGGAAAATATCCGTTATCACAAAGTCATCATCATGACCGATGCGGATGTAGACGGTTCCCATATCCGGACGCTGCTGCTGACTTTTTTTTACCGGCAGATGCCGGAAATCGTCGACCACGGCTACCTGTACATCGCTCAACCGCCCTTGTACCGCGTGGGCAAGGGGAAAAAGGCCCTGTACCTCAAGGACGACACCCAGCTCACCGAGTACATCATAAAGCGTGTCTGTGAAAAAAAGGCCATCAAGGTCGATGGCCGCAGTTTCATGCCCGAACACCAGATGTTTATACTCATAAACCATTTGGCCGAGCATTTTGACATTCTTTCCCGCTTCGAAAGAAGGGGGGTCCCCGCTGACCTGGTCGAATTGCTTGTCACGGAGCGCATAGACAGCCTGAGTCATCTCCGCAACAGGGAAAAAATGGAGCGATTGCAACGGGTTCTTTCAGAACACCGCTTTCAGGTGAGTGAACCGTTGTGGCAGGAAGACCGCCGTATTTTTGAACTGGAAGTGTTTCCCGTGGGTGAGGAGGGGTTTTCCCCGGATGCAGTGGAAATAGCCGTAAAAAAAATACGAATAGGCAGAAGTTTTGTGTTTTCCGAAGAGTTTCAAAGGCTTTTGGATATTGACAGGAAAATCAAAAAATACCGGGGGGCGCGCTTCAGTATCTACAATCGCAAGAAAGAGAATCAGCCGGTGGTTTTGGAAAACAAACGGGATCTGCTCGATCACCTGATGGAAGAGGGGAAAAAAGGCATCGAAATACAGCGTTACAAAGGTCTCGGTGAAATGAATCCGGATCAGCTGTGGGAAACCACCATGAATCCGGAAAAACGAACCCTGCTGCAGGTGAGAATAGAGGACGCTGTGGTCACCGATGAAATATTCACCATTCTGATGGGAGAAGAAGTGGAACCGAGGCGGGAATTTATCCAGAACAATGCGCTGGAAGTCAGCACCCTGGATATATGAGACCGCGGTAAACAGTGGTTTTTCAACGTGTTTGATCTCTGCTAAACAGACCATCCCCCAGTGTCTTATGAACTAATTTTCCTAATAAAATTCGATAAAGTGACGAATAACAAATAAGGGGATCAGAAAAATTCCGAAAAACCGGGGGAATTTATGGACTTTATGGCACTGGCGGGAAAACTCGGTCTCCAGGAAGATGAATATGCCGAATTGGTGGAACTGTTTGTCGAAACCAGCAGGCCGCAGGTAAAGAAACTCAGGGATGCCGCCAAAGAGCAGGATAAAGACGGCATTCGTAAAATTGCCCATGACCTGAACGGAGCGTCGGGAAATCTGGGGTTGGCGGAGATATTCCGGATGGCCAAAAAAATCGAAGAACAGGGCGGCCGCGGATATTTTGACAAAGCCGCCATCGGCGCTTTTATTGAAGAGATGGAAACCCTGATGCAGGCCCTTTCCGAAGAACACTGCTGAGCGATTAAGATATTGCATCCCGGGGTTACGGTTAAGATCGTTGATCTCAGCAATCGAGCATCCTTTCCACAATCAGAAAATTCTTCAAACCACGAATATTTTATAATTTCTCCAGGGCAATTTTCTGTCTTATTACGGCAACCATTCAATATGGACAAAAAAAAATTTCCCGTGCTGGTGGTCGAAGACGATCCTGTAACCCGCCGGCTGCTCTGTAAAACCATTGCCGCTGCAGGCTACCGTGTAGCCGAAGCGGAAAATGGAAAGATAGCCCTGGAAATCCTGAAAACATCGCTTTTTCCAATCGTTGTCACCGATTGGATGATGCCCCAGATGGATGGCATAGAGCTGTGCCGGCGCATACGCAGCGACCTGAATTCAGACTATATATACGTCGTTGTGTTGACTGCCAGGGACTCCAGCGAAGACATCCTCAGAGCGTTTGAAACCGGTGCCGATGACTACCTCACAAAACCGTTCAACCATGCTGAAATGTTGGCGCGTATAAACACCGGTGCACGGGTAATTTTTTTGGAAAGATCCCTGAAGCAGGCTTATCGTGAGATAAAAGCGCTCTCCATAACCGATTCCGTCACGGGGTGCTACAACCGGCGTTATCTGGAAGAAAAACTGCCTGGAGAAATTAAAAGAGCGCGGCGCTACCAACGGAATTTGTCCGTGATAATGTGTGATATCGATCATTTCAAGATAGTCAACGACACCTACGGTCATCAGGTCGGTGATATGGTGCTGAATGTTTTTGCCCGGCGGATACGGGCCGCCATAAGGAAAGATATCGACTGGATGGCCAGATACGGTGGAGAAGAGTTCGTCATTGTATTTCCGGAAACAAATCTTGATAATACCTCAAAGAAGGCCAACATGCTGAGGCGGATGATTTCCGAAAAGAAGGTCGGTGTGTGCGGACAGGATCAGATTTTCATCACCGCCAGTTTCGGTGTCAGCGGCGTTGAAGCCATGGAGGCAAAAAGAGATGTCACGGCGGCGGACCTGATAGCCGATGCCGACCACTGTTTGTACCGGGCCAAGTCCTCCGGAAGAAACCGCGTTGT
>JAJRVC010000195.1 GCA_024277475.1 Deltaproteobacteria bacterium | reverse complement strand
GGAATGTCATAGCCGCCGATCTGGTCGAATCGGATAACCGCTTGTTCACCTTCCGGATAGAGGCAGACGGCTTTTTACGGTTTATGGTACGCAACATCGTAGGAACGTTGGTAGACGTAGGGCTGGGCAAAACGCTGCCGGTTGAATTTGAACAAATCCTAAAATCAAGGAATCGCACCAGGGCCGGAGCCACCGCTCCCGCACGGGGATTGTGTCTGATGGAGGTTAAGTATTAGACAACCGTTCACGGTTTCAGGATGCAACGTTCAGCGTAAAGGACAAAGAAGACATTAAAGACCCATAATCCTCGCTAAAAATGCTAATTTGGCCAAATACTTGCCAATTTGGCTGCAAATTTTTTAACACCAGATGTCGTGGATCCGCCTTGAGGGCAAAAAAATAACTTTTGAGGACCTAATTTGGCCTTGATGCTCCAACCTACCGATGGTATAGGGAGTGGCCGATAGTTCAACAGGTCCACTGGATCAACAAAATGGAAAGAATAGAAAAATTGGAGTCCAAAAAAACGTGCCATTATAGCGTAGTTTCATAAGATGGGTAGTCAGGCCTGTCCTCAACGTTGAACCCTGAACCTCCGAACCTGTGAACGGTTAAAAATAAGGATACTGAAAAATGCCCGATTTCAATCAACTGAGCGCCCAGCAGTTACAGCAGATCAAAGACGATCTGCTTGATCGCTACCGCGAATTCAAGTCTCGCGGCACCACCCTGGACATCACCCGTGGGAAACCGTGCCCCGAGCAGCTGGATCTCTCCAGTGACATGCTGGATATCATCAATAGCAGAAATTACCTGACTGCCGAAGCAGCAGACTGCAGAAACTATGGCGGACTGGATGGAATTCCGGAAGTCAAACAACTATTTGCCCAATACCTGGAAGTGGCACCCGAGGAAATCATCATCGGCGGAAATTCAAGCCTTAACATGATGCACGACACCTTCATGCGGGCCATGGTCAAAGGTGTCTCAGATGACAGCCCTCCCTGGTCAAAGCTGCCGAAAGTTAGATTTTTATGTCCCAGCCCCGGATATGATCGTCATTTTTTTATCTGTGACTATTTAGACATCGATATGATTACCGTGAAGATGAATGACACCGGCCCCGATATGGACCAGGTTGAGGAATTGGCGGCCGGGGATGATTCCATCAAAGGAATTTGGTGTGTACCCCGCTACAGCAACCCGACCGGTGCGGTCTATTCCGATGAAGTAGTCACCCGACTGGCGGGCATGAAAACCAAAGCAAAAGATTTTCGGATTTTCTGGGATAATGCCTATGCCGTCCACCACCTCGATGATAGGCCGGCTCGGCTGAAGAATATCCTGACAACCTGCAGACAGTCCGGAAATCCTGAAAGGGTTTTCATTTTCGGGTCAACATCCAAGATCACGTTTGCCGGCAGCGGTGTGGCCATGATGGCCGGCAGTCTAAAAAATATGACACTGATAAAAAAGCAAATAGCCTTTCAAACCATCGGGCCGGATAAACTTAACCAGTTGCGCCATGCAAAATTTTTTAAAAATGCGGCGGGCATCGACGATCATATGAAAAAACATGCAGCCATTCTGAAACCCAAGTTTGAAGCCGTCCAAAACGTATTGGAAAAAGAATTAGCAGGAAAAAATATTGCCGATTGGAGTCGCCCCGGCGGCGGTTATTTCGTTAGTATCGATACCATGGAGGGATGTGCCGCCGCCGTAGTTCAGATGGCTGCTGAGGCTGGAGTCAAATTAACTCCGGCCGGCTCCACCTACCCTTACATGAAAGATCCTCTGGATCGAAATATCCGAATAGCACCGTCTTTCCCATCTTTGGAGGATATTCGTTCCGCAATGCAACTGGTGGGTATCTGCATCCAGTTAATCGGTATTGAGAAAATAATGACAAAAAAAACCCCGCCCGGGTTATGAGCGAGGTTTACCGTTGGATCGCAAGCAGATTTATCTGCGCCCTCTTTTAGAGGCCTTGAGCGGATTGATTTTGGTCTTTGTAGAAGTGGTCGCCGCGCTCACATGAGATGCCATGTTGCAATTACCTCTTTTCCATTTCGCAGCCGGTTCTGGAAAAGCTGTGCAAAACCAGCCGGATGAAAACTCGGCACCGCGATTGCATCCCTGGCACTGCTCGACGATCTGATGGCAAATCCCGTCGTTGTAAGAACACCCTTTAGCGGTCATAAACGGACACTCCATACCTTCTTTAATGGTTGTACAATGCATTGGAATCACCCCCTACTATAAAATTAAGTTCATATAAAAAAAAGCCGGGAACCGTTTTGGACCCAGCCAATACAGATTAAGAGCCGAAATATAGCGACCAAAATATCAATTGTCAACATAATATTTACAAAACTGGAATTCCGATATAAGGATGAAACGAGAAACTTGTGATTTCAGGAAAACTCTCAGGCGGGCTGCTCAAGAATTTTCGGTTACAGGTACATCGGTGTACTTGGCATAAAGTTGTTCTCGACTGATATCGAGTTC
>JAJRVC010000194.1 GCA_024277475.1 Deltaproteobacteria bacterium | reverse complement strand
TTTCTGAGTACGAGTATTACCAAAAAAAGATAATATGTCAAGATTGGAGAAGGCTACTTATATTGTGGAGGCTAAAATTGGATGATTCTGGTAATCTCAAAAGGCTTTCATAGAGATATATATCAGCTGAGGTCGGTATAGACAAATAACTGAAAAATTGAGTTTTTACAACTTTGCCTTGCAAATTCCATAATTGGGCTATGCTGTTAGCTCCAGCTAAGTGGATGTAACCCGCTGAATTGATGAAACTTTATGGTAATTTTGCCTCGAATATCTTCTCCCTTAAAAAGACTTTATAATCAATCACTTAGGAGCTGCTAACTGGAGCCAGGTACATACCCAAGATTCCATGATTATTGCTGCTTTTCAATTAAGTTGACTTCGCCTTTTATATCGCCTATATATCTCATCTCTTAGGTGTTCAAGGGATAAACGGTTACCTTTTTTTATTAACGGCGGAGTCGTGTTATATAAAATCGTTTCGCGATTTTATCGCGGAACGATTTTGCACCGCTTTCCATAATTATGTTTCTAAATAAGGAATTGCGGTATAAGTGGTTGTAGAAAAAAACGTTGCAATAACGGAACGTTTTTGTGACAACCACTATATGAGGAGAAAAAAATGGTTCGAACAGAAATTTCCCTTTTCATGAAAAATGCGCCGGGGGAGCTCGGCAAACTGACTACGCTTTTTGGCAGTGCAGAAATCAATATCGATGCACTCACGATCCAGGACGCCTCTGCCTATGTGCAGCAGCTTTTTAAAGCCAGAGGCAAATCACTCAAACGTATTGCTTCAGCCGCCAGTTACAATTCCATGCGCCGGGATTCGGTCGAGTTCGCACTCATTCGGATTCTGGTGAGTGATACGGACAAAGCCGTCGACCTGCTGTCGAAAAACGATTACATTTTTGATGTTATGCCGGTGATTGCCCTTGAGATAGAGAACAAACCCGGTGATATGGCAAAAGTTACCACCAAATTCGGCGAAGAAGGCATTAACATAAATTATGTTTATGGCTCGGCTTCGTCGTCCGACGAAAAGTATTTGTTTGTTTTCTGCCCGGAAGATATTGAACTGGCCGCAAAGATATTCCAATAAAGACAGAGGTCAGAGGACAGAGATCAGAGGGCAGAGGAAAGAGGACGGATGATTGAAGGCGGAAGTGGGAATTATTTGAATTCGGAGTTGGGAATGTGGAATTCGGATTAGCTTCGAATAGGGCAGCCTCCAGCCCGGAGGCAGAGCATAGCACAAAGAGCTGAGAGGATAGCGTTGTAGTCAGAAACCATCAGCCTCAACGATCCGAATGATTTAAGCCATCCTAACGAACATCAGGGTTTGCGCTTATCCTTAAGGATCAGATTTGAAATCACCACCCGTTGAATTTCGGAAGTTCCTTCATAAATGGTAAAGACCCGGGCATCCCGGTAAAAGCGCTCAACCGGGTATTCCTTGGTAAAACCGTACCCACCGTGAATCTGTATGGCCTGGGCGGTGATGCGGTTGACCATCTCCGAGGCAAAAAGCTTGGCCATCGAGGCCTGCAAAGTGTAATTTTCACCGTTATCTTTCATTCCCGCTGCCGAAAGCATCATCAGCCTGGCGGCTTCAATCTCCATTGCCATGTCTGCGATCATCCAGCGCAGGCCCTGAAATTTGGATATGGTGCGGCCGAATTGCTCCCTTTCCCGGGCGTATTGGACCGCGGCGTCAAAGGCCGCCTGGGCTACTCCCAGCGATTGTGCTGCAATGCCGATACGACCGCCGTCTAGACCCGTCATGGCAATTAAAAAGCCATCGCCTTCATTTCCCAGTCGGTTTTCGGCCGGGATCCGGCAATCTTCGAATATGAGATCAGCTGTGTCTGAGGCCCGCAAACCCATCTTATCTTCCAAAGGACCCACGGTCAGGCCGGGGGTATCCCGTTCAATTAAAAATGCACTGATTCCTTTGTGACGTGCTGTTTCATCCGTTTTAGCGGTCACAATAACGAGGCCGGCATTTTTACCGGTGGTCGTAAACCGTTTGGTGCCGTTCAGTACGTAACTGTTACCTTCGAAAACCGCTTTAGTGGTCTGGCTTGATGGATCGGATCCGGCATTGGGCTCCGTTAAAGCGAAGGCTCCGAGGATCTCCCCGATTGCCAGCGGTTGTAAGTACTTCTTTTTCTGGTCATCGGTTCCGAATCGCAAAATGCTTTCACAGACAATGGAGTTGTGTACGGACATCACCACTGCCGTTGCGGCGCAGGCATAGGCCACCTCTGCAAGAGCCAGCACATAGCTGACGGTGTCGGCACCCGAACCGCCGTATTCAGGCGGAACCATCATTCCCATAAGCCCCAGTTCCGCAAGCTTTTTTAAATTATCAGCTGGAAATTCCTTGGTCTTGTCACGTTCCATGGCTTTGGGCGCGAATTCAGTCCTGGCCAGATCTCTGACCATGGACTGGATCATGAGTTGTTCTTCGGTGAGTTTGAAAGACATGGCGTTCTTCCCTTTTTAGTTGCGTCAATCCGCTAGTTGCGTGTTATTGGATGCGCGATACTTAATGAAATGGTACACGGCGTAAGGCCCAAGGCGCAAGGTATGAGAATGAGATGGTCTCTTTTTGCTGCGATTCATAGTTATCGGTGAGTTTCTCAAACGCGGTAAATCTTTTTTTAAACCCTGTGCCTTGCGCCGTGTGCCTCGAGCCTATAACTCAGGTGCTCAAACAAGTCGTGTACTTTCGCCCTTCAGCTGACGACCAAGGACCAGAGACCAGATGCTGTCTACGGCGTATAAATAACAACGATCAACTCAGCGGTTTCATCACTGACACTCTTTAATTTGTGGCGAATCCCGGAGTTAAAATGTAGGGATTCCCCCCCTTTGAGCGTGTTGATATGATCGCCTACCGTCACCTCGATTTTGCCCTTTAAAACATATACAAATTCTTCGCCTTCGTGGTGATAGTCGACGCCTTTATGCGTTTGCTGTGCTTCAACGGAGACCAGAAAACCTTTCAGATGTTTATTTTCGGCTCCAGGAGTTAACGTCGTGTAGGCGTAGTCTTCCGTTCGCTTGGTTTGGGCTTTGATCCGGCTTTGCAATTTTGATTCCGGTTCTTTGAGCAAAGATCCAGAGTCAATTTTCAGCGCTCTGGCTATCTGCAGCAGGGCGCCCACCGGTGGGATGGCCTTGCAGGATTCGACTTCCTTTAAATAGTCGATGGAAAATCCGGTTTCATTGGCGACGTAATCCAGAGAGAATTTTTTTGCTGTTCGGGCCTTTTTGATTTTTTTTCCCACCGGTACCGGTGGGGCTTTTTTTTTTCTTGTCATAAAACCTCCAGATAAAGAAGTGCCTAAAATTAAAAATGTTAACGGATTCTGTTGATTTTATTTTTTATACTCATAAAAACCTCTTCCCGTCTTCCTCCCCAGCCAGCCGGCTTCGACGTATTTTCGCAAAAGCGGACAGGGACGATACTTCGAGTCCTTAAAACCATCATAAAGCGTTTCCATGATGGCCAGGCAGGTATCCAACCCGATTAAATCTGCAAGTGTCAACGGACCCATGGTATGATTCATGCCGAGTTTCATGACCGTATCAATATTTTCCCGGGTTCCCACACCGTGATAAAGACAGTAGACGGCCTCATTGATCATCGGCAGCAGGATCCGATTGGCAATAAAGCCCGGGTAGTCATTGGCCTTGGCTGGGGTTTTGCCGAATTTTTCAGACAGGTCCCAAGTGGTTTTAAAGGTTTCATCCGAAGTGGCGATGCCCGGTATCACCTCGACCAGCTTCATCACCGGCACCGGATTCATAAAATGCATGCCGATTACCTTTTCAGGCCGCCGGGTTTGGGCGGCAATCCTGCCAATGGGTATGGAAGAGGTGTTGGTTGCCAGGATCATCTTGGATTCACAGACTTCATCCAGGGTTTTAAAAATTTGAAATTTTAGGTTTTCATTTTCAGTGGCTGCTTCAACGACAAAATCGGCCTTAGACATATCCTGCAGATCGACACTTGGTTTGATCCGGCCCAAAACAGTGTTTTTCTCATCATCGGTCATTTTACCTTTGTCAACGCTACGGGACAAAATTTTTGTGATGGTAGCCAGGCCTCGCTCCACGAACTCTGTTTTAATATCATTCATAACGACATCGAGACCGCTCATGGCAGCCACCTGAGCGATTCCATTTCCCATCTGCCCTGCACCGACAACACCAAAAGTTTTAATTTCCATCCTGTCCTCCTTTTTTTCGTTTAAATGGTTGAGATCGTTAAGAACGTTTAGATCGTTTTTTTCGTTTCGATGGTTTGGATCGTTTGGATCGTTTGGATCGTTTGGATCGTCTCAACTCAATCAACCTTACACCCCTGCGCTATGCTCTCCCGCCGAGAGGCGTAGGCCCTACGGGCTGGAGGCTGCTCCATCGTCCCGTAGCCCACAAAGCGCAACCAAATACCAGAAGACAGAGAACAGAATTCAGAAGACAGATATTCCGGCTTCAATTCGTCCTGCTCAACGCGCCATGCCCTATGCGCTCTGCCCCTATGCCATTTTCCACAACCCACAACCCACAACCCACAGCTCACAGCTCGCAACCCGTATCATCTCTTCACTACCATCGCCACCGCTTCTCCTCCTCCGAGACACAGCGACG
>JAJRVC010000193.1 GCA_024277475.1 Deltaproteobacteria bacterium | reverse complement strand
GATTGATTTATGACGCAGATTTTATTTAAAGATATCAATAAAGAAAATCTTCATACGATAAAAGTTTATGAAGAGTTGGGCGGTTATCAGTCTTTGAAAAAAGCGTTCGCCCAGAAGCCGGATGAAATTATTGCGGCCGTCAAGGCTTCCGGATTGCGCGGGCGTGGTGGAGCAGGGTTCCCAACGGGATTGAAGTGGAGTTTCCTCGCCAAGGATGTTTTCCCGCGTTATCTTTGCTGTAATGCCGATGAGTCTGAACCGGGAACCTGTAAAGACCGCGAGCTGCTGCTTAAAAATCCGCATCTGCTGATTGAAGGCATGATCTTATGTTCCTATGCCTGCCAGATTGAAACAGGCTATATCTATATGCGTGGTGAGTTCCACGACCTGAGCTTCATCATGGACAAAGCTCTCGAAGAAGCGCGTGCCAAAGGTTACCTGGGTAAAAATATTTTAGGCTCCGGGCTCAATCTGGAAATCCATACACATCTTGGTGCCGGGGCTTATATTTGTGGCGAAGAGTCGGCGTTATTAAATTCTCTCGAAGGCGGACGCGGCGAGCCAAGGATGAAACCGCCTTTTCCGGCAGTCGAAGGGTTGTACTCCAAGCCCACCGTAATCAACAATGTCGAAACGCTTTGCGTCGTTCCTTACATTGTCAATGAAGGTGCAGAAAAGTATGCGTCTTTGGGAACAGAGAAAAGCAAGGGCACCAAACTGGTAAGCGTTTCCGGGCATGTGAAAAAACCGGGGAACTATGAAATTGAAATGGGCACACCCACGAGCGAACTTATTTTTAATCTCGCGGGCGGAATCAGAAATGATAACAAGCTCAAAGCTTTTATTCCCGGTGGCTCTTCTGTTCCCATGTTGCCTGCGGATAAAGTAAATGTTCCTTACGACTATGAATCTTTAGCGGCGGCAGGCACCATGCTGGGTTCGGGGGCTTTGATCGTTATTGATGACAGTGTCAATATCGTCGAGACCACTTTGCGCCTGATCAGCTTTTATATGCACGAGTCATGCGGAAAATGTACACCCTGCCGCGAAGGAACACGCTGGCTTTACCAGATTGTTGAGCGCATCATGCAGAACAAGGGGCAACTGGAATATATCGAAAAGCTGGAAGATATTTGCGGCAATATGTCGTTTAAAACTTTTTGTCCGTTGGCCGATGCTTGTGTGGCTCCGGTGGTGAGCAGCATCAAGCATTTTCGCTCGGACTATGAAGAATATTTTAAGAATGTTCCTGCGGGTACCGTCGGTTGATAGCAGGGATTGAAAAATTTTGAGGAACTCATGTCAGAAGTAACTTTAACAATTGACGGGAAAACGGTCACCGTTCCGAAAGGAACGAAAGTGGTGGATGCCGCAAAACAGGTCGATGTAGATATTCCTGTTTTTTGCTACCACGAAAAAATCGGACCGCTCGGCTGTTGTCGCATGTGTCTGGTTGAAGTCGAAAAAATGCCGAAGTTAATGACCGCATGTACGATGGATGTTGCTCCTGATATGGTGGTCAACACCACCTCGGAAAAGGTTGAAAAAGCGCAGAAGGGGGTTCTCGAATTCACGTTGCTCAATCACCCGCTCGATTGCCCGGTTTGTGACAAGGGCGGCGAATGTCCGCTTCAGGACAATACGTTCAAGTTTGGGCCGCCGGATACGCGGATGGAGTTTCATCGTGCCAACAATGCCAAGGCAACACCGCTCAGCCCGGTCATCACCATTGATCGCGAACGCTGCATCGCCTGTCAGCGTTGCACAGCCTACAGCGAACGCATTGAGCAGGGGCAGGGTCTGGTCATGCTGAACCGGGGGTTTTATAACGAGGTCAATACTTTTAATAACGAACCTTATGATACGCGGTATTCGGGAAACGTTATTGACATCTGCCCGGTTGGGGCTTTGACCAATACCGATTTTCGTTTCAAGGCACGCACCTGGGATCTGAGCAATCAGCAAACTTTATGTGCGCATTGTGGTGTCAACTGCAACATCACTATCGGTACGCGGTTGAATAAGTTGATGCGCATTGAAGCGCGGCCCAATGATGCTGTTGACGATGGCTGGATTTGTGACAAGGGACGCTGGGGTCACCATTTCATGGAAAGCCAGAACAGAATAACGGCGGCCCGTGAAAACAGTGTTGGTGCAACCCGGCCCACTTCCTTTCCCAACTTTCCTGTCGATGCGCCCACTGAACATGCTGCCGAAAAAGTGGCAGAGGCGTTCAAGAAAATTGTCGATGAACATGGCCCTGAAAGCATTGGCTTTATTGGCTCGGCTTATGCAACGAATGAAGAGAGCTATCTTTATCAGAAAATGTTCCGCCTGTTGGGAACAAACAATATCGATCATAAAACGTATCAGGATACTCCGGGGTTGCCAATTGCTCATTATGATATCGAGCAGATCGAAAGTTCCAATGTCGTTTTGTTGATTGCCAGTGACCCGACCGAAGAGTTGCCGGTTCTCGACTTGAGAATCAAGAAGGCTGTTTCGCATAGTGGGACACGACTTTTCTGTCTGAACGATCAGGATACGGCGTTGGACAAATATGCCGATCTGAAAGTGAAATATAAAGTGG
>JAJRVC010000192.1 GCA_024277475.1 Deltaproteobacteria bacterium | reverse complement strand
TTTTGACCCCATAACTTATTGAAATTATTAAGTACGAAATTTTAATTTTGAGCTTTTTGTGCCTTTTTGCGGCCACATCAATTTTAACGGGGTGTGAAATCTAAATTCAAGAATTTCTTCATCCCGTTACACCACTCCCTGATCGAGCATGGCATCCACCACTTTAACAAAGCCGGCAATGTTGGCTCCGTTCAGGTAATTGCCGGGGGTGGAGTAGGCTTCAGCCGCATCCAGACAGGTTTTGTGAATCCCTTTCATGATAATTTTAAGGCGCTGATCCACTTCTTTGTCGAGCCAGTTGAGTCGCATACTGTTCTGTACCATTTCCAGACCGGAAACCGCGACACCGCCGGCGTTGGCCGCCTTTCCCGGGGCATATAGAATCGCCTTGTCTATAAAGATATCTGTAGCTTCAGGGGTGCAGGGCATATTTGCACCTTCACAGATCAACTTGACATTGTTATTGATAATTGCGTAGGCATCCTGTTCGGAAATTTCATTTTGGGTGGCGCAGGGGAACGCGCAAGCGGCCCTGTGCCCCCATAACGGATTGAAATCCGAATTGGCGTCGGCCGGTGTATATACAGCACCGGGATATTTATCAACATACTCCTGGATTCTGCCGCGTCGGATATTTTTTAACTGCTTCACATAGGCCAGTTTGTCTTTATCGATACCTTCCGGATCATAAACATATCCGGAAGAATCCGAAAGAGTGATAACTTTAGCACCCAGTTCGATCAGTTTTTCGGCAGTATGCTGGGCCACATTACCAGCGCCGGAGACCAGACAAACCTGGCCGTCAAGGGTCATATTGCGGGTAGCCAGCATTTCGGCCGCAAAATAAACGCATCCGTAGCCGGCCGCCTGGGTGCGCATCAGACTGCCACCCCAGTTTAAGCCCTTGCCTGTCAAAGCACCGGTAAATTCATTGCTCAATCTTTTGTACATCCCAAAAAGATATCCGATTTCCCTGGATCCCACACCGATGTCGCCGGCGGCAATATCCGTATTGGGACCCATATGCAAATAAAGTTCCGTCATAAAATTCTGGCAAAATCGCATCATTTCGTCATCGGATTTACCCTTGGGATCAAAGTCCGAGCCTCCTGCACCTCCTCCCAGCGGCAGGGCGGTCAGGGCGTTTTTAAAAACCTGTTCGAAGGCTAAAAACTTTAGAATGCTTTGATTGACAGAGGGATGAAACCGTAAAGCACTTTTATAGGGGCCGATGGCGCTGCTCATCTCTACACAAAACCCGCGATTGACATTTACTTTTCCCTGGTCATCCAGCCACGGTACCCGAAAGGTGATAACACGTTCAGGTTCGACGATTCTTTCCAAAACAGCCGCCCGGCGGTATTGTTGGTTTTGATCCAAAACCGGCTGGATGCTGTCGGTAACTTCCTTGACGGCTTGGTAATACTCCCTTTCGTACGGATCTCTTGCCTTGATGGCTTCCAGAATATATGACATGTGTCCTCCAAATAGTCGCTTCACGTGTTGTTTTGCCAGCCCGTACCATATGCGGTTTTACGGCTAAATGTCAACAATATCGAAAACAGGAGTAATTTTTATCCGGATGGCAATGACAATTCAAACCTTTCCGCTTTAGCATGAAACAATTCCAAAGCCTTGATGCTGCCGGTCCGGTTGTGACTGTACGTCACGGGCTTCAGGTGAAAAAACTTGACACCAGTTCAGCATTTAATAATAATAAACGCTATTTGAAGAATGGGCAGAGGTGTGCAACAGCTTTAACAACAATTTGAATTTATCAAAGGACACACCCCCATGGGACGTTGGGCTACCTGACGGAGATGGAGGGAATCATTATATTTTTAGTTTCACCGGCGTCGGATTTTATCACTGGGCAAACAATTTATGTCAACGGCGGGTGGACAATCTGGTAAAGAAAATACTTTAATCAGGGAGTATAACTCCCACCAGGAGGCACTATGAAATTAACAAACGGGGCTGAGTACATCGACAGTTTGCGCCGTCTTAAACCGATTATATACTACAAGGGAAAGCGTATCGAAGACGTTACACGTCATTCGGCCACTGCACCTCATGTGCGCGCCGCCGCCATGACCTATGCTCTGGCCGGCAATGCTAAGTACAAGGGCCTGGCTACGGCCACTTCCCATCTGAGCGGTCGAACCATCAGCCGGTTTACCCACGTTCACCAGGGCATTGAAGATTTGATTAAAAAAATCAAACTGCTGCGGGTTCTCGGGCAGAAGACAGGCACGTGTTTTCAGCGTTGCGTCGGACTTGACGGCATTAACGCCGTTTATTCCGTAGCTTACGAAATCGATCAAAAATGCGGAACGGATTATTTAGGACGCTTTAAAAAATGGCTGACCTTCATTCAGGATGAAAACCTGATGGTTGTCGGTGCCATGACCGATCCCAAAGGCGATCGATCCAAATCACCGGCCGATCAGCCTGATCCGGATCAGTACGTTCGCGTCGTCGAGCATCGCGATGACGGGGTCGTCATCCGGGGCGCCAAGCTGCACATGACCGGGGCCGTCAATTCCCACGAAATCCTGGTCATGCCGACCACCGCGCTGGATGAACGCTCAAAAGATAATGCCATCGTCTGCGCCGTACCCATCAATGCACCCGGTATTACCATGATCTTCGGTCGCCAGGCCGGTGATGACCGTCGGGACAAACTCGAGCGGATCGATGTGGGTAAACCCAGATTCGGTGTGGTCGGCGGCGAGGCCGTCCTCGTGTTTGAAGATGTATTCGTTGCAAATGACAGAATTTTCATGGACGGTGAAAATGAGTTTGCCGGTTCCCTCGTCTATCGTTTTGCCGCCCATCACCGGGCGAACTACGGCGCCTGTAAAACCGGGCTGATGGATGTTCTGACCGGCGCCGTCAGCTATCTGGCCCAGATTCAGGGCACCGCCGGGGGATCACATATCAAAGACAAGGTCACCGAGATGATTCATCTCAGCGAAACTCTCTACAGTTCCTCCATCGCCTGTTCGGCTGAAGGTACGCCGACGCCGTCCGGCGCTTATATGGTGGATACCATGCTGGCCAATGTGTGCAAGCAGAATGTTACCCGCTTTCACTTCGAGGTAGCCCGCCTGGCCACCGATATCGCCGGCGGCTTCATTGCAACACTGCCCAGCGAATACGATCTCGAGAGCGAAGATGTCGGACATCTGTTACGCAAATACTTTAGCGGTGTGGCCGGTATCCCGGTCAAAGACCGTATTAAGATCGGACGTTTAATTGAAGCCATGACCGGAGGTACGGCCATGGTCGAATCCATGCATGGGGCCGGATCTCCACAGGCCCAGCGCATCATGATTTTACGCGAAGGAAAACTGGCTGAAAAAGTAAAGCTTGCCAAGGCCCTGGCTGGAATTCCGGAAAAAAGACAAACGCAAAAAGAATGACCCGGGACCCGGACAAGCTGAAAATACGAAATCCGAAGCACATAATTCGAAATGGTTCGACATTGACCCATGCCCTTGAATCACTAACCGCATTGCCTTTCAACCAGCGCCCGGCACCCGGGCACCCCAAACTGCGGCCCGCCTACCAGGGTTCAAGCCCAATTAGCCGGATCCGGGCTTCGCACGCCTTTGAATTGTCCTATCGAGCAGGTAGTATCTGCCGTCCTCCGACATTCCGACAATTTTATCAATGACCAGTGACTTCAGTGCGGCTGTCCGGTGGTCTTTCAAACCGATCCTGAGCAAATTTCTCCGGGCATAGCGGAGTTCTACGGCTGATTTCGCATCCAGCGCGCCCTTTCCCTTGAGATCATCAATAATAATCAGGTAAGCTCGCTTTATCTTCCACCCTTGATACTTCCGGGTCAAAATTATTACAGCCAGCATAATGCAAATACCTAAAATAAGTTGGCCGGTTTCAGACATGACTTTTTGATACCTATATGAAAAATTTATTTAGACAGGATTTACGGGATCACCAGGATTTTTCCATTAGTACGGCTATCTCCTGCCCATCCAGTTGATTCCGTCAGAAAAATAAATTAGAAAAGGATCAGGCCTTCAAGGGGCTATATCAGACAACAAGTGAAGAAATTTTATAATGATTCCAACAATCTTTCATGGATATTGTCAAACCCGCCGTTTGACATGATGAGAATAAGATCCTGGGGCCTGGCAGTTGTCGATAAAAACGCGATAATGGCGTCGGTATCCGTAAAATAGTGGGCATCTTTTCCGCGATTTTTCAGATCATTTACCAGTTGTCTTGAAGAAAACCGCTGGCCGGCTGGAATTTTTTCCAGCAATGGGGGTTGTCTGATACAAATGAGATCCGCCATTTCAAATGATTGCGGATATTCGTTTTGAAATATATTGCGCATGCTGGTGTTGGTTCTGGGCTCAAACACAGCGATCAAACGGCCATTGGAATGAAACGATTTTACCGCCCGTACGGTCTCCCGCACAGCAGTGGGGTGATGAGCAAAATCATCAATCACCGTAATCTGCCGTTTTTTTCCCCGGATTTCCTGCCGCCGCTTTATCCCTTCAAAGGTTTCCAAGGCACCGGCGATGATCTGCAACGGGATTTTCAATTGGTCCGCAATGGCAATAACCGCCAGCGCATTGAGCAAATTGTGTTCGCCGAAAAGCTTCGTTTTGAAGGCTGCAAAGTATTTATTGTTTTTTAGGACTTCAAAAGCCGTCCAGGGCGACTCAAAAGAAATGGATCCCAGACACCAGGGGGAGCTCGTATTTTTACCGTAGTTTTCGATCCGGCAACTGGAGTTGGCGATAAGTCCGGGCACGTTTTTATCGCCATCATAGGCAAGCAGCAAACTGGACTTGGAAAGACCGCAAATAAAGTTTTTAAATGTCTTTTTTACGTGATCCAAGTCATGAAAAATATCGGCATGATCGAATTCGACACTGGTCAACACCGCCATTTGGGGATGAAAGTGCAAAAACTTCGGTCCTTTGTCAAAAAAGGCCGTATCATATTCATCGCCTTCCACCACAAAATAAGGGCCGTTTCCCAAGCGGTAGTTACTGTCAAAATTTTTTAAAAT
>JAJRVC010000191.1 GCA_024277475.1 Deltaproteobacteria bacterium | reverse complement strand
TTTCTGGCATCTGATAGGCAACATGTGGTCTCTTTATATCTTCGGAGACAACGTTGAAGATCGACTTGGCCCCGTACGTTATCTGTTGTTTTACATTATTTGCGGGCTAGCGTCGGGTTTATCCCATGTGGTGCTGAATCTGAATTCGAATGTCCCCACCATTGGTGCCAGCGGTGCCATTGCCGGGGTGATGGGCGCCTACTTTATTCTTCATCCACGCGCCAGAATATTAACGTTGATTCCCATCTTTTTTATTCCTTACTTTCTGGAGATTCCAGCCGCTTTTTTTCTTGGGATTTGGTTTGTTCTGCAATTTATCAATGCCGCCGGCAGCCACGGCCAGGTGAGCGGTGTTGCCTGGTGGGCCCATATCGGGGGGTTTGTTTTCGGTATCATTTTCTTGAAATTGTTGCTGGCATTGCAGAGTGCACCACCTCCTGAAAAATTACGCCGCCGCATAACCGAACGGAGAAAGACCCCGCGTCTGCAAGTCATTCGGCCGATCGGGTCCGGACCGGAGCCCCACCTCTACGGAACAATCGCCATTACACCCTATGAGGCCGTCACAGGAACAAGCAAGCTGGTAAGCATTCCGCGGGGTTTTCATAAACAGCTTTATAAAGTGGCGGTACCGGCAGGAATACAGGAAGGTCGCAAACTTCGGCTCAAGGGCCTTGGGGAAAAAGTTCCAACGGGTCAGCGGGGAGACCTTTTTCTTAAAGTACTGATTCGGACCTGATTAAAACCGTCGGTGTTCAGATTATTTTTGCGCTTTTGTGTCTCAGTGACTGAATTTTTCCGCTTATCTTTTTAAATCATTGAAATAAGATTGCCGGCGGAATCAAACTCAAGTCGGGTATTTTTACGATTGATGGTAAAAGTCTGTTTGTTTTTCAGATTTGACAGACAACCACATGAGACCATCATTTTTCCAAGTTCCGACGTGTTTTTGATATGTACGATTTTTAAATTTTCCTGTGTGTAAGGTCGAATGGTCATCAGGGCAGCTGCAATCGCTTCCCGGTCGTTGGAATAGCTGAGAGGTATGCGTCCACCCTCGGGATCGCAGGCGGTTATGCAATTCATAGCTGTTTTATCTGAATCGATTTTTTCTACCAAACGTCTGGTTGTGACATCGGCACCGCCGATTCCGATGGCGTTCCCTACGCTCGCCTGCGATAGATCACGCACGAAGATACGGGTAACATTGGGGCCGGCCGGTTGTTTAAAAAAACGTGAGGGCACACGACCGGTAACATTGGGATCCATACCGGCTCCACTGATGTCTTTGCCGATTTCATCAATAATCAGAAGATCTGATCTCATCCACAGGCAGGCTTGGAAAGTATTCCCTGGCTTTGATGAGCAGTTCTTCTTCAGTTTTAGGAAGCATTTCGGCTGTCGCCATTCTCACCATACATGTCCGATGCTCCTGGTTTTCCACCAAATCGACCCCAAACAAAAATTTGGTTTGCTCAATCAAAGACATGCCTGCTCGATTGAATATTTCATACATGTCACGCACCACGGCCAGTCGGTGGTAGTGATCCGCACCAACCTGGTTTCCTAGCCCGATAGCCATCATCTTGATGACACCGCTTTCCGTGGGTCCGGAAAAATCAGTGTGCGGTTTCACACGATTGATCAGGACAATCCCATCGGCCTCAAAGGCCAAGCGGTCAATGAAGAGAGGGATTCCATCCGTCTGGCCCATCGGCTTGACATCCATAGTGGCTCGCAGGGGGGCACCGACGCTTTCCTCGGTGATCCCCAGATGAGACAATACCCGGATCTGTCCTTCGGCTGAGGCACCACCGTGTGAACCCATGGCCGGATTAATGAATGGATCGGCGCCTGTTTCCCTCAAGTGAACAACCACCGAACGGACCACCTCAACCAGGTTAGCGATGCCGCGGCTTCCCACGCCCACTGCCACCCGGGCTCCTTGTGAAATGTGAATATGCTGTTTTATCTTATTCCATTCCCGTACGATCTCCGTCGTCACGTCTACTGGTGGTGGGACGTTGAAATTTTGCTGAATCAAATGCATAAGAGGCAGCTTTAGACTATTCACCAGGCTCATTTTGAAATTCCATCCTTTTTAAACGGTTCGTTGCGATAGGAAATAATTCAGGTCTTTCCAGCGGGATAGCCCCCGGGGGAGCCATACGAAGGAAGAACCACTGTAGGATCGGCAAAGTTTAGCGCATGTCCGGTGGGAATGCAAATGTCATTTTGTGATCCATAATTTAAGTATTATTGACAAGACTATAGATAAGAATTATTATCGTATAATTAATATGGTAAAAAGGAGCTATTAAATGAGAACCAAGAGAAAAGTCAGCTTAACCATTGATGAAGACCTTTATGACGCCATCGAAATAGCCTCTAAGACTCTTAATATGGCAAAAAGTCAGCTAGCGCAGAAAGCCTTCAGGTTGTGGCTGAAGAAAGAAACCGAGACACTTATGGCAAAAGGATATGAGGAAATGGCCGCAGAGGATGAAGCCTTGGCAGACATCTTTCTTGAAGGCCAAAGGGAGATTGTGCAATGAATGATTTTCCCAAACGAGGTGATGTGTGGCTCGTTAACTGGAATCCTGCCCGAGGAAGGGAGCAAGCGGGCCGGCGGCCGGCGCTGGTCATTCAAAATGATATTGGTAACGAAAAAGCATCAACAACCATTGTCGCTGCAATTTCGGGCTCAGTGAGGATTTATCCAATGAACGTCGAGGTCAAGCCACCCGAAAGCGGACTTGATTGGCCTTCGATCATAAAAACAAGCCAAATACTTACTATCCCAAAAAATAGATTGGAAAAACGACTTGGGCGGCTTGACAGGGACCGGATGGATGATGTCGATAGAGCCATTAAACTGAGTCTGGCATTGTCATAGTGTTGCGGTAAAACGTACTAACTCCTTAGGAGCTGGACTATTGCCTTTATTGCTTCCCGAAAGGAAATCACCTTGTCACAACAGACACTTGAAAAGTGCCACCAATCCCCCCGCTATATACTTGCAATCGATTTGGGCAGCGGCGGTCAAAAAGCGGCTCTGGTGGCGGATACCGGAGAAGTCGTCGCCAGTGCGGACGAAACGGTGACGACTTTTCTTTTACCTGGTGGCGGTGCCGAGCAGGACCCCGAAGAATGGTGGAGCGGTGCCAAAAAAGTGATCAAAAAAGTGATCAAAAAATCCCAGGTCCAGGCGGAGGACATTGTGGCGGTCGCTTGTGATTACCAGTGGTCGGTGGTTGTGCCCGTGGATGCCCACGGTGAGCCATTGATGCGGGCTGTCCACTGGCTCGATCAACGGGGTGGGCCGTACAACCGAATTATTACCGGCGGGTTTCCAAAAATACAAGGCTACGGTCTGACTAAACTAATGAAATGGATTAGACTGACCGGTATGGTTCCGACCCATTCGGGGGTGGATTCTTTGGGCCATGTTCTGTTCATAAAAAATGAGCGGCCGGAGATCTATGCCAAAACTTACAAATTCCTCGAACCCATGGATTATTTAACTGCAAAGTTGACCGGAAAAATTACGGCGACTCAAAAAACAATGGCCCCATTTGCGGTGGTGGACAATCGCCGGTGGGGGTCCCGGCAATACAGCGACAAACTGTTAAAACTTGCCGGTTTGCAAAAGAATAAATTTCCGGAACTGATACCCAATGACGGTGTTGTGGGTCACCTTTTACCCGCTGTCGCCGATGAGTTCGGACTGCATCCATCAACCAGAGTTATCGCCGGCATTAGTGATTCCAATGCTTCGGTCATCGGTTCGGGGGCCGTAATGAATTTTGACGCGATTATCTACATAGGCACTTCCCTGTATATGACCTGCCATGTTCCTTTTAAAAAAACCAGCCTGGCATCCTTCATGACCTCCCTGCCGAGCCCCTTTAAAAACAGGTATTTCATACTGGGTGAGCAGGGTGCCGGTGGAAAGTGTGTCGAATTCTATCTGAAGAATTTCGTTTATGCAGATGACCGGTTTAATACCGGACCTAAACCTGATGACGCTTATGAACGGTTTAATAAAATAGCCGTCGAGACACCGGCCGGAAGCGACGGGGTAATCTTTCTTCCCTGGCTGAACGGTTCCATTGTTCCCAGTGAAAATCCCAATGTTCGCGGCGGTTTCATGAATCTTTCTCTGAGCACCACACGAAATCATCTGACAAGGGCCGTCATGGAAGGCATTGCCTATAACAACCGTTGGACCCGGGGAGCGGCAGAAAAATTTATCGGGCGGCCGATCGAGAAATTTCGCTTTTCCGGAGGTGGAGCGCTGTCCGATGTCTGGTGTCAGATTCATGCGGACGTGCTGGGTGTTCCGATCCACCAGGTCGATGATCCCACCCATACCACCGTGCGGGGAGCTGCTTTGCTCGGGTTGATTACACTGGAATATCGTTCAATTGAAGAACTTTCCGAACTCATTAAAATAAAGCGTGTCTTCGAACCGAATTTGTCAAACCGGGCAGTTTATGACAAGATGTATATCCAGTATCGTGCGTTGTTTAAAAGGAATAAAAAGGTGTTTGCGGCCTTAAATGCGAGGTAACAGCTCGGTTCAGCGCAGAGACCCCAGTACTATCCCCCAGAGCTACGGGCAGGCACAAAGGAGATGGAGGATTTTTATCGACGGGAATCTTTATTCAGCATCCAGCATCACTTCGACTTGAAAACAGTCTGTGTTTATCATCGACTCGTCGGTTTGAGGCCAAGCTTTGTTTTCAAATAACCAATATCGGTAAAAAGGAGAATGTCATGTCGGAAAAAACAACTGAAAGTGAAATTGCAGATCCCTTTAAGCCTTATAAAGGTCGCTTTAAAAGCTATCATTCCTTGCCGGGAAAAGGGCGCGATAAGGATGATATTTTCAAAGAATTGTCGACTATGGCTGAAGAAGAAAATGCCAAATGGAAAACCGGCCGGATATCCGGTACATTTTATCATGCCGGTGATGAACACCGTGCTTATTTGAACAAAATATTTTCATTGTTCTCCCACGAGAATACTATTCAATTCGACTTGTGTCCGAGTATGTTCAAAATGGAAAGCGAGATCATTTCCATGACGGCTAAAATGCTTAGCGGCGATGCGGTCAAAGAGCATGACCCGGCCGATGCCGTCTGTGGAACAGTTACTTCCGGCGGCACCGAAAGTATCATTATGGCCATGAAGACCTACCTGGACTATCCCCGCGCGGAGAAAAATATTAATACGCCTGAAATTATCGTGCCGCACACGGCACATCCTGCTTTTGACAAGGCCGGCGAGTATTTCGGTATCAAGATGGTTCACATACCCGTTGCCGAGCCGGATTTTCGGGTCGATCCGGAGGCCGTTGAAGCGCAAATCAATGCAAATACGGTCGCTATCGTCGGCAGCGCCGGCAATTATCCCTATGGGCTTATCGATCCGCTGGAAAAATTGTCTGATGTTGCGGTAAAGCATAAAATCGGCTTTCACGTGGACGGCTGTTTGGGCGGATTTATTCTGCCATGGATCGAAAAACTGGGTTACAGAGTTCCTGTTTTCGATTTTCGCCTGCCGGGGGTAACCTCCATGTCTGCCGATACCCACAAATACGGTTACGCATTAAAGGGCACTTCGGTGGTCCTTTATCGCAGCAATAACCTGCGCCGCTATCAATATTTTAATGTTCCGGACTGGGCCGGCGGGATGTATGCCTCGCCGACTACGGCAGGTAGTCGATCCGGCGGCCTGACCGCGGCTACCTGGGCGGCCATGGTGTACCTGGGTGAAGAAGGTTACCTCAAAGCGGCGAAAGCCATTATGAATATTGCCGATGCGATCAAAAAAGGCGTGGCTGAAATTCCCGAATTGACACTTATCGGAGATCCCACGTTTGTTATCAGTTTTCGCTCCGATGAGGTGGATGTCTTTCATGTCAACGACTTTATGAAGACCAGAGGCTGGCGGTTCAATTGTCTGCAGCTGCCGCCGGGGATGCATTTTTGCGTGACGATGCCCCAAACCTTTGTACCTGACATTGCCGGGCGATTGATTGCGGATCTGCAGGACGGTGTGGTCTACGCCAAATCCAAAGCCGGGACCGTTGCAGAAACTACCGCATTATACGGACTGGCAGGCACGGTTGACGGTAATCAACAGGTTACCGAGCTTGTATTCGGGTTGTTTGATCATTTATATGCGGTATAAAAATTTTGACATGGATGCATCATCAGAAGAAAGTTTCCTGTTTTAGGGATGTTCATCGCTGCTGATTGCGAAAGCCGTTCCTTGAAATTAATGCATCAATGATTAATGTCCATTATGGTAATAGTAGGCGTTCACAGGTTCAAAGTCCGCCCGGGCCTCTCTCCGAGCTGTATGCTCTATATGCTCTACGAGCAGGGAGCCGGCTCGTAGCGTAACCCTCGGAAAGTGCAACTCGTGGAATGATTCGAAACCTATATTTGAGTGAGCTGAGACTGTATTTTTTTTTCGCATGTATAGAGCTGATGATCGGTTTGGGTCGGGGGTACCATTTTTGTCCTTGGACTTCATATCTCGATGCGTATTTACGAGAAAAGCGTCAGTTTCGTCAGGCCTAATCCGAAAATTGGAGCCAATTTGGCAAAATTAGTTATTTTAACTAGGATTTCGGGGTTTAATGTCTTCTTTGTCTTTAACCCTGAACGTTGAACTTTGAAACTGTAAACGGTTACGGAGAAACTCATGAGTGATATGATGTTAAATCGTCTTGCCGGATATTCGAAGTTTCCCGGCCCGCTGGTAACGGTGATTATGGATGGTGTCGGAATCGGTCCGCAGGATGAAAGCAACGGTGTCTACCTGGCGTGTACGCCGGTGTTGGATGCGCTTTTAGGGGAGCCCCTGTTTACCCGGCTGAAAGCCCACGGGACTTCGGTGGGGATGCCTTCGGATGATGATATGGGAAATTCCGAAGTGGGGCACAATGCCCTTGGCGTGGGCCGTGTTTTTTCCCAGGGAGCCAAGCTGGTGGGCGAGGCCATTCATTCAGGGCAGATATTCGAAGGCCGCGCATGGACCGAAGTGCTAAATCATACCGGCCGGGGCGGTACCCTGCATCTCATTGGGCTGGTTTCCGACGGAAATGTGCATAGTCACATTGAACAGCTCTACGCTCTGCTGGAGCGTTGCGCCGCCGACAACATCAAACGAGTTCGGGTGCATGGCCTGTTAGATGGACGGGATGTAGGTCAGAGGAGCGCGCTTGTCTATTTTGAACCCCTGGAAAAAAAACTCGAGGAATTATCGACCGATGATCGCGACTACCGTATGGCATCCGGGGGAGGGCGGATGGTTACCACCATGGATCGGTATGGCGCAGATTGGAGCGTCGTGGAAAATGGGTGGAATGCCCATGTGCTTGGAAAAGGGCGTGGCTTTTCATCGGCCGTAGCGGCCATCAGTACTTACTACACCGAAGATCCCGAGATTACGGACCAGTACATGCAAAGCTTCGTGGTCGAAGAAAATGGAAGACCCGTGGGAACCATTGAAGACGGTGATGCGGTGGTATTTTTCAATTTCAGAGGGGACCGGGCCATAGAGATTTCCCGGGCCTTCGAAGAACCGGATTTCACTGAGTTCGACCGCAAACGGGTTCCGGATGTTTTTTACGCCGGTATGATGGAATATGATGGAGACGCCCACATTCCCAATAATTTCCTTGTTGAACCGCCGGCCTTCGATCGGACGTTGGGTGAATATCTCTGTGCTTCCGGTACAACCTCCTTTGCTGTTTCAGAGACCCAGAAGTTCGGCCATGTGACCTATTTTTGGAACGGGAACAATACCGGTTACATTGACGAGAAACTCGAAAAATATGTGGAGATTCCTTCGGACAAGATTACTTTCGATCTGCGGCCCTGGATGAAGGCCGCCGAGATAACCGATGCGGTGATCGATGCTATTCGCGGTGGCAAGTACAAATTTATCCGTCTAAATTACGCCAACGGTGACATGGTGGGGCACACCGGAGCGCCTGTTTCTATCCGTATCGCGGTTGAGACGGTGGACCTGTGCCTGGGTAGACTCCTGAAGGCTGTCGAGGACACCCGGGGTGTGGCGATGGTCACCGCCGATCATGGCAACGCGGATTGTATGTGGACCGAAAAAAAGGGCCGGCGAACGCCCATGGTGGCCCACACGAAAAATCCCGTTCCTTTCATTATCAAGGACTACTCGGAAGCGAACAGGTTTTCCCTCAAACAAGTCGACAATCCGGGGCTGAGCAACGTAGCCGCTACGATCTGCAATCTTCTCGGTTACCGTGCTCCTGAGGAGTATGATCCGTCCCTGATCGAGTTAAGAATAGATTAGTAAATAATTGAGATGCGACCCTATGTTTCCAGCTTTTTAATTTCATCCTCCAGCATAATGATACAGTAACGGCAAAGCTGATCGGATTTGCGGTCGACATCTTCTTCGTTGCGGCAGTAATGCATGATACAGGTATGCGTCGGGCAATGGCGCAGATTGAAGGTATGACCCAGCTCGTGGATGGCCTCTTTTACGATTCGATCGATGTACTTTGGGGGGATGTTTATCCCCGAACGCCCCTCATTCAATCGAAACGTTGAGACAATGCAGGCGGCTCCCCCGAGCTGGGCTTCACCGTAGACATGGGTTAAAATGGGGATGAACAGATCGACCTGGGCGATGGCCAGCACCCTGACGGCATGGGGGGGGATATTTGCGGCCAGTCGATCCAGAATCGCAGTCGAGTGATATTGATTACGGTTGTCATCCAGCGCAAAAGAAAGATCCTGCAGAATCGGGCCTGTTTCGGTTGAAAAACCGAACACCTGCTTGATTTCTTCAGCAACAGCCTCAATCAGCTCCGTACTCAATTCTCCCACCGGAGAAATTAGAATGCTATGTTTACATTGGGAGGTCAAGCTGTTTTTTTAAGATCGTATCGTTTTATTTTGTTGTAAAGCGTTGATCGGTCGATATCCAGAATTTTGGCACAGCGGGCGATATTCCAGTTATTATCCGTCAGCATCTGTCGGATGTGGGCTTTTTCTACTTCTTGCAAGCTATTGTTTCTGGGGGTATGGGAGGGTTCGTGACAGAAAATGGGTAAATACTCGGCAAGTATTTTATGTTCTTTGGCCACCACCACGGCCCGTTCGATGGCATTTTCAAGTTCGCGCACATTACCCGGCCAGTCATAGAGCATCAGCTCATCCATAGCTTCCCGGTCGATTTTATCAATATTTTTATTTGTCTCCTGAACAAAGCGGTGAAGAAAATGTTTCGCCAGCAGCGGAATATCTTCTTTATGTTTATTCAAGGGCGGCATTTTGATGGAGATCACGTTGAGCCGATAAAAGAGGTCTTCGCGAAAACTGCCGTCTTTAATCGCCTTTTCCAGGTTTCGATTGGTGGCGGCAATTATCCTGAAATCCACTTCTATGGGCTGGGTACCACCCACGCGATAAAAAACCCGGTCTTCCAGCACCCGCAACAGGTCGATTTGCATGCGCATGTTAATTTCCCCGACTTCATCCAGAAAGAGCGTACCGTCGTGCGCTAGTTCCAATCGTCCCTTTTTGGTCTGTTTGGCGTCCGTAAAAGCACCTTTCTGATGGCCGAACAATTCACTCTCCATCAGATGTTCGGGGATGGCACCGCAATTTACCATCACAAAAGGACCGTTACAGCGAGGGCTGTTTGTGTGGATTGCCTTGGCGGCCAATCCTTTGCCGGTGCCGGTTTCTCCGGTAATCAATACCGTGGATTCCATGGGGGCCACATCACAGATGAGATCAAAGATTTCCTGCATGGGCTTTGATTGACCGATCATGCTTTCGAACCGGGTGCGTTCCCTGTGTTCTTCCCGCAAAAAGAGCATTTCGCGCTCCTGGTCCTGGTGTTTGATAATTTTGTCGATCAGCACACCCAGTTCATTGGGGTCAAACGGTTTGAGCATGTAGTCATAGGCGCCGTTTTTCATGGCTTCGATAGCGGTGGGGATGGAACCGTAGGCGGTGATCATGACGATGGCTACATCCGGATCATTTTCTTTGACATGTTGCAGAACATCAAGACCGCTGATACC
>JAJRVC010000190.1 GCA_024277475.1 Deltaproteobacteria bacterium | reverse complement strand
TAAACCCTTGTGCGGCCTTGCTCAGAGAAAAAATTGCTCATTTCTGAATTGGAAACTTACGCCAGTGCCCATGGATAAAAATGGCTTCGTGGACGGGCACTAGGCTATCTAAATCGGCAGACGCCGCATCAGCTTTGCCCAGAAAACATTCAGATCCATCACCAGAAAATGAAACACCGCGATGCCGGCCACGATGACCCCAACGGTTCCGGTGGCCAGGACAATCCGTTTCCAGCGCAGCCGCACAATGTCTTTTCGGGTGATAATCGGTGGGATGCCCGCCAGCACCGGAAATTTGGTTGCAAGCTCCAACTGGTCGGGGTTGTGCACCGCATCGTCACTGAATTCCCTTAATGCGGCAAATCCGATACCGGCGCCGATTCCCAGCACCATACCAATCAACATAATGGCCAGGCGGTTGGGTTTAAACGGTTTTTCCGGTAGTCGGGCGGGATCGATCAGGGTGAAACGCTCGCCTTTTTGCTCTTTTTCAAGGCCCTGGGCCACCCCGGCTTCCATATGCTTGCGCATCAAATCATCGAATTTGGCCTGGGTATTGTTGCGCTCGGCAACCAGGGCATTGTAAGCTTCTTCGACGTTGGGTGTTGCGGCGATGCGACGGTGGAACTCGGTGGCGGAAAGCTCCATTTCTTTTATCTGATATTTTAGAAGTTTGATTTCCGCCTGGGCGTTGGTCAATTGGGCTTCCAGGTTGATGTAGGCCGGGTTGTCCGGCAGTTTCTTGTCTTCCTTGCGAGCCGCTTCGGCCTCGGCCAGCTGTTCTTCGAGATGCTTAATCTCAGCCCGGGTTTTCTTTACGTCCGGGTATTCATCGGAAAACGTCTTGGTCATGTGCACCAGCTCGACTTTAAGTTCCTCCAGCCTTCGCTGGCTGACCATGTCTTCTTCCGTCTCGAGCAGGGGTTCGATGCCCGCCAGCTGGCTCTGATAATATACCTTCCTTTCATTTAAATTGCGCAACTGTTCCTTTGCCAGGCTCACGTCTCTTTCAATTCTATCCAGACTCTGCACATTTAGCTGCAGCAGCTCCGGAAGCTCGTTGATATGCTGGTTCTTAAAATCGGCAACCCGGGCCTCCAGCTCGCCCAGTTTTCCCTTGATCTTCTCCATTTCGGATTCAAGAAAGGCTGAGGTTTCTCTGGCCTGGGTTTCGCGGACCTGGAGATTTTCAGATAGAAACAAAGAGGTCAAAATATTGGTAACCTGCTGGACTGTATTGGGATTTTTCCCCTGATACGAAAGGGTGAAGGCGATGGTAGCCGCCGTGGGCCGCCCCGTTCTGCGGTCGACCACTTCAGTGCTTACCGGCTCCAGGAGGGTATCCTCTTTCATTTTTTCGACGATTTCCTCAGCCGTCAACCTGTCTCTCAGCTCCGGGTAGAGATTAAACCGTTTGATTATTTCCGACAGCCGGGTAAAGCTCATCATCCGCTGGTTGATGGACTGCAGGCGCTGCTCGACATAGCTGGTCACCGTGGTCATCACAAAGTCCGCCGGAATCTCCTGTTCCTCAATCAAAATGGTGGAGGTTGACATGTAGATAGACGGTAAAGCCAGCGCCACCACTGCTGCGATCAGAAAAACAATCAAAGCCGGCAGTATCAGGCTCCACTTTCGGCGTTTGAGGATATAAATATAATCCATCGGCGCCATGGGTGATACTTCCATTATTTAATTTCCTGCTGTTTTTTTTATGATTAGCCACAGACGCACACGGACTCACACAGACCTATGATCGTCTCGAAGAAATACGGGCTAAACTGTCCGTGAATTTCATTGGATAAATTTAGCAATTCATAAGCCGCCGGCATCGATCAGATTTGCACCCGTCATGCATGCCCGCGCAGTAACGGTAGAACCTTTTATATTCTCATCCTGACAGGTCGGGGTGGCTGATGAATTGAGTTAATATCGTTTCGGCCCTTCCCTTTGAGCCTTGAACTTTCACCTTTGAGCTATTCTATCTAAACGTTCTAAACCCTTCTTCTACGGCACCACAATCACGTCGCCGCGTTTGAGCATGATGTTCTGCTCCAGTTTTTTCCCGTTGGCCACATCGTTGTAATCAAAATCGAAAATCTTCTTCCCATCGGGCATTTCGCGGAATATTTTAACATTTCCCTGTTCGGCAAAAGGATTCAATCCGCCGGCCATAGCCAAAGCCTGCATAACATCGATATTGGAATTCAAAATAAATCGGCCGGGTTTATTCACCCGGCCGATGACATAGACCATCATGCTGTTTACCTGATGGACCAGGACACTGAGATTAAGATCCGGCACGAACCGCGAGAGCCTTTTTTCCAATTCCGTGGTGAGCTGGTCTAAAGTCTTGCCTCCCGCTGTGATAGCCCCAACCAATGGAAAAGATATCTTCCCGTCCGGCAGAACGGTGACCAGTTTGGTCAGAGCCTCCTCTTTCCAAACCGAAATGTCCAGCACATCCCCGGGGCCGATAACATAGTCAACTACCGGCAAGGCAGCCGCTTTTTCCTCAGCGAACACCTGGGAGGAAAAAAAACAAACTAAAATAACCGCCGCCATCGTCCATGCTGATTTTTTCATGAAACCTCCATGCATAAATAAGAGTGATCGAAAAAGTTTGTAAAATTGAACAATTAACTATAAATTATCACCCATTTTCAGTTTTTTTTCAACCTTAATTTCAGGGACAGTTTGGATGGCTTAGAACATTCTTTCCAACTTTACCTTAACGTTGCAAAAGCCGGAGGGCTTCAGAGCCAAGGCGTCAAGGGTGAAGTTGTAGTCGTTTACCTCGAATCCTTGACAACACAGGATCTGGAGTCCTCCGGCTTTCCCGAAGGGTATACAACAT
>JAJRVC010000189.1 GCA_024277475.1 Deltaproteobacteria bacterium | reverse complement strand
GTTTACGATATACCGGAGAAATTGGGGTATAAGCTTGAGCACTTTGCACGCATTGGCACCTGGACCGTAAACGGCCAAGGTCCCTGTACATTTTACATCGATGATGTGTATGTGATGAGAAAGGGCGGCTGCGACAAAAAAGCGCCTAAAGTAAAAAAGACCATACCTAAAAAGAATAAAAAGAAAGTACCGAGGGACACGAAATGGCTGGAAATCACTTTCAACGAAACGATGCAAGCGAGCTATTCCATAAATGCTTCCGGGGGATGGACTATCTCGGGTGCAACAGATACTGAATGGATAGACGGGAATACCTTCAGGATAACAAGAGATAATCAGGATCTTCTTCCACCCAACACTACCATAGAAATCACTTTGAATCCTGAAGGGCAAGCATTGGAATTCCGGGATCTGAAGGGTTTTCTCCTGAAGACTTACACTTTTAAATTTACAACGGGCGAGTAGATAAACAGTACAGTCAAAATCACCCGCCAAAACGGATTTATGAAACAACAACTCATAGTGAATATACTCAGGAGGCTCCAATGAAAAAAGCTACCGTTTTTTTAGTTGTTATTGCAGTATTTCTGTCGGTTCCGTTTCCAATCGATACCGCTCATGCTGGTGGAAAGTGGGAACTTTACGACAATTTTGACGAAGATTTTCCTGGCGATGGTTTTGACCCCTCCAAGTGGGAAGAAATTGAGCGAGGAGACATCGAGGTAAGCCACGATGATGTCAATGGACGAGCCATGTTCGTTTTCCATGACGGTAATGAAACAGGCAAAAGCAACTGGCTCCGGTTTATTGACTGTCCGGAAAACATTGTCGCCATCAAGGCGACCTTCATCACAGAGGGAAGTTGTGGCAACAGCGGGGTCAGAGGCCGCATAGGGGTTCATGAGGGGACCTATGAAGGGCTCGACAGCTGGCACCAGATGGATATTCAGCCGGCTGACCATCGCATCTGGGGTGCTGTCTCTGTCCAATACGACCCGGGAGCGGATAAGTGGTATGATCTGTTCTATGGGCAATTCAGGAAAGATGTCGACCTGAGCAATGGCGCCTTCACGCTGGAGTTGCGTTTCGATAAGAAAAAAGCCGTATTCGAGGGCGGGGATTTTGGCAGAATGACCTTTGAACTTCCGTCCAAGCTGGGGGACAAGCTGAGCTTATTCAAGGGTGTCGGACTCAGGGCCAACAGCAGCGGCAGTGGAGACTGCACGTTTTATATCGATGACGTCTACGTCATGCGCAAAGGCCCCTGCGACAAGAAGCCTCCCAAGGTGAAAAAATACACAAAAAGAGGGGGACAGGACCTGGCATATGTAGACATCCTTTTCAGCGAGCCCATGGACCCGGGTTTCAAATCGATAACCACTAACGGGCCGTCGGATATCTTCGGTCCCTCCTGGAGCTCAATGTGGCTGAACGGGAACAAAATTTTAAGGCTGGATGTTGACGGCAGTAACAAACCATTGCCGGTTGGAACCTATGAAATTACGCTAAATGAAGATATAAATAATGGTCTCCGGGACTTGAAGGGCAATCTGCTCAAGGAAAAAACGTTAAAGCTCAAGATAAAATGATCGTTTTTACAGTCGGATAAACCCGCGCCGGTTTCGCCCTGCATTTGTCGCGAAGCAGCTGCACGCAATGGGGTCGGATTGTGAGGAAACCATGGCGCGGGGTTGTTCGAGATCAGCAGAAAAACACAAAAGCCCGACCGCCAGGCGGTCGGGCTTGTTTCACGGGTGGCGGAGAGAGAGGGATTCGAACCCTCGGTGGAACTTTCGCCCCACACTCGCTTAGCAGGCGAGCGCCTTCAGCCAGCTCGGCCATCTCTCCTCGGGGTCTGTGGCGGAGGGAGTAGGATTCGAACCCACGGAGGTGTTACCCTCAACGGTTTTCAAGACCGCCGCTTTCGACCACTCAGCCATCCCTCCACTTTATGGGCCAAGTACAATAACATCGGAGGCTGTCATGGTCAATCTTTTTTCTTGGGCACGGTGGCCCGCGCCGGCCTGAAGAGGATTTAAAATGTTGACATGCCATTGGTTTTATGGTTTCCAAGGCAGGGACTTCTCCGGCCTTTGCGCCCTTTTGACTTCATTATAACCGGCCGGATACTGGAGGGTAACATGAAACAGAAATTTCTGATAAAAAATGATCTGCAAAACGCCAAATTCGTCATCAGCGAATACGGGGAACTGGACAAGGATATTTTTTCGCTGCTGTGCGAGGAGACATTCGACCACGACGCTATCTCCCGGGCCGCGGCCCAGGGCATGCCCGAACTGATCGCCACCCTGAGGACCAAGAATATGTACCCGCCCGGCATCTACGCCGAAAAGATAGCCGAAAGCGTCATGGAGCTTCTGGAATCCCGGGATGAAGAGTCCATCGAGGTGTTTTTCAATGATATCGAAACGCTGGCGGCCGAGGAACCCGAAGAGGTCGAGGAGACCATCATCGAGGACGATGCCGAAGGCCTCGACGGGATGCTGGCCGGAGATTCCGCTGACGACATCAAAGAGGACCTGAAAATTAAAACGGCCAGAAGCGGATTGAAAATCGCGGATGAAGAAGCTGCTGATCCGCCGGATGAATCCTGACCGCCTTTATTTCATCGCATTTCCCCAGGCCGACATTTTCCTGCCGCACATTATGTGACGGCGCGGCTGCCGATTTGCGCCGGCGCCGGCCGCAGTTTCTTCGGCTTTCCCGCCGTTGAAGCGACCTGGTTTGTCAATGGATAGAACCCAAATG
>JAJRVC010000188.1 GCA_024277475.1 Deltaproteobacteria bacterium | reverse complement strand
CACGACAAGTATACTATCCACGGATGCCTGCATGAATCCCCCCTTACATGTGGACCATCAGATAATGGGGTTACGAAGATCCCGTCGGGTTAGAGTCTTGATTGTGATTAACTCGTCATTTTCAGTTACCCACCAAGCCGTGATTTTTGCTTCGCTCCAATCGGCATGTGCGGGTTAGGGAATAATAGTAATGGAAAAACAGGTGGGTTTCAATCGAAATCTTTAAAAATCAGCGGCCGTCAGCAGAGGTGGCCCCGGCCCCTTTCAGGGGCCATCCTCATACCCCCAGCTCTGCTGGTGGTCGCTGATTTGGCGAGGTCCCGGTACGTCCCTGCCAAGAAGCAGCATCATGCGGGAGGCAAAAAAACCGTAAAGCTGGTGCCGTGACCCACTTCGCTTTTCACTTCGATTCGCCCCCCGTGCTGTTCGATGATTCCGTGCGACACGGAAAGGCCCAGACCGGATCCCTTGCCCACGTCTTTGGTGGTGAAAAAGGGATCAAAAATTTTGCCAAGGTCCTCCGGCTGGATTCCTTTGCCTGTATCGGAGACTTCAAAACAGAATCCGGCCTCGTTGTTTTCCTGACAAGCCTTGATGCTTAAGATGCCCCCGTCCTCCATGGCCTGGATACCGTTTAGAATAAGGTTGATCAGAACCTGTTCAATCCGGCGCGGATCCATTTTCCCCCGGATATCATCGGGAACTTCAACCGTGAGCTGCACATGGGTCGGTATTTCCCCTTTAATCAATTTGAGGGTGTTTTCCACCAGCTCTACAAATTTAACCCTTTTCAATTTAAAAGATCTTTCGCGGGAAAATTCCAGCAGGGCTCTGACGATATCCCGGGCCCGTTGTATCTGTCCTTCCGTTTCCGTTAGAAGTTCTTTTTTGTATTCCAGGTCTGCATCATCCAGTTCTTCGAGCAGGATCTGGACCGAGGTGGAAATATTGTTCAGCGGGTTGTTCAATTCGTGGGCCACGCCTGAGGTCAAGGTGCCCAACGAGGCCATCTTTTCTTTCTGTATCAGCTGTTCGCTGCGTTTGTTCAGCTCACTGATCATCGCATTTAAACTGGCTACCAGCGACTCGAATTCATCCCCGGTTGAAATAGCCGGTATGTTTTTGTAATCTCCTTCGACTATTTTGTGGATCGCGTTTTCGATGGTTTTTAAAGGCCGATTGACATTGAAGATAAAAAAAAGCACGGTCAAGACCGACAGTGCGAAAATTCCCACCAGGGCCAGCAAATGATAGATTTTTGATTCCCTGATGAGTTGATTAACATAGCCACGTTCCTGGCCGAGGATTTTCTCCATATCCTCGGTAATGTTTCTAGCCAGGGTTCGGATGGCTTCCTGGCGCTCGGTAAAAGTTTCAACCCGATCGGAGTTGGCACCCGGCGACCCTTTTTGCCGATGGAGCACGAGCAATGCCGCAAGGGCCTTTTCGTATTGCCTTAGATTACCCAGCTTGTTCTCCAGGTTTCTATCGAGAGTGTAGCGGCCATAATTTTCTATAATTTTATCCAGCCTATCTTCCGCCTGTTTCACATAGGATAGAGAATCCTCAAGATCGCTCGTTTCCATATACAAAAAGTAGTTTTTCTCGTAGCGACGGGCTTCCAGGATAGTGTTGAAAAGAGCATCTTTTTTTTCCAAAATCTGGAGCTTTTGGTTCAGGACGTAATGCTTGTAATAGTTCAGCAGCCACATCGAACCGCCGGCCGTCAACAAAAGCAAAAGCGCAATGATGATTTTTTTTCGGAGACTGACTCTCATATTGATCCAGGTTTTGTGAATCACAGGTAATCTGCCGGTTCTACCTGTTGTGGTTGTTTTTCAATGGGGGCCGCCACACTATGCATAGTAAGGCAGATCAATGTCGCACACAACTTCCCTTACATCACAAATGCGTCTGGTGACTTGCAGTATCTCCCGATTCAGGTCTTCTCGAATTCTTTCCCGTATCTGCTGCTGCCGGTCGGAACTGGCAATGCCGGATTTTCTGAGCTTTTGTGCGGCAACTTGAATGTGAACGATGCCGTTATCGGCGTTGACCTCTGCATCACAGATATCCTGCAATGCCGCCTTGACATGGCTGCTGACAGCCAGGTCACAGACAAATTTTTTCGACTCAGGCGCTGCTTGATAAACGTGACTGCGCGCCGCCCGGCAAATAAGATCGCAGGCATCCCCGATCTTCAGATGCATCAGGTTGATAATAAGGTCATATAGCTCGGGACTATGCACATCGCGGTTGTAAATATAGCGGGTCCAGTCAACCCGCTGTTTATCCTCTCTTTTAAGAAAGGCGACGGCTTGCTGTCGCGACATTTTTTGATCCTTCTGCAAGACGGAAACCCGGTCATTCTCAGCAGCAAAAATTCTTATCTTGAGGACATGCTTAATTTCAGGAATCAGCAGATGGCCGGCATATCCATGATAGACAACGTTATCTTTTTTGACATGTTCCAGCAGTGCTGCCCGGATATAAGCGAGATATTTTTCCCGTCCGTGGGTTATCCTTTCCAGCACACTGGGGGCATCATGGATCGAATGCAATAGTTTCTGCTCAGGGATATTAAAAAAATATGCCGCTTCAAGCAGAATTTCCCGGCTGATACATTCGTAACCCAGTATATCGGCAACTTTTTCAGCGATTTCGGCGCCATGACTGCAGCATTCGCGAGCAATGGTAATAATGGCCATGGAAATAGTCTCCTCAGGCAGAGAGCTTATTGGATTCCGTAAAAGAAATAAAGGATCGTCAATTCAACGGTTAAAAAGATACCCGTCATCACGACACCGGCCTTGGCATAGTCCACGGTGCGGTATCCTCCCGGCCGCATAATCAATGCGTTGACCTGGTGGGTAGGCAACACGAAGGTGTTAGAAGCGGATAGTCCCACCACCAGGGCGGCCATGCGGGGATCCCCGCCCGCCATGACAGCCATGTTCATACACAACGGCACCAGCAGCACCGTTGCGCCCACATTGGAGATTACCAGAGTAAAAAAGGAAGTCATCACACCGACCACCGCCAGCAGCACGATCGGGCTGGGCTTGCCGATTAAAGCCAGAATATT
>JAJRVC010000187.1 GCA_024277475.1 Deltaproteobacteria bacterium | reverse complement strand
GTGGCGATCATCGATGATGAGCCGATTGCCTGCCGGGCAATCCGGCGGGGTTTGGGGCCAAATCGTTACGACATTGAAACTTTCGGTGACGGAGAAACCGCCTCCAAAAGAATGCGGTCGGTTTTTTTTGACCTTGTTTTATGCGATCTCAGGTTGCCGGGCATCAGCGGGCTGGATGTCTTAAAAGAGATTAAAAACCGCCAGCCCCAGACCGAAGTTATCGTCATGACGGGTTACGGCTCGGTAGATACGGCAGTTGAAGCCATCCACGCCGGCGCTTTTCACTACCTTGCCAAACCACTTAAAATGGCTGAACTACGGTCTTTGGCCGCACATGCCCTGGAGAAGGTGAGTCTGACTCGGGAAAAGGAGCGGCTGAAAAAGGCTCTTTTTTCCCAATCACGCCAACAGTACCTTATCGGCCATAGTCCGGCAATACAGCAAGTACTCGGTCTGGTAAAAAAAGTGTGCTCCCTGAACTGCAATGTCCTCATACAGGGGGAGAGCGGCACCGGCAAGGAACTGGTCGCCCGTGCCCTCCATTTTCTCGGGATACGCAGGGAAAATCCGTTTATCTGTTTTAATTGCGGCGGATTTACTGAAGAATTGATTGCCAATGAGCTTTTCGGCCATGAGAAAGGTGCTTTTACGGGAGCCGTTGACACCAAAATCGGCCTGCTGGAAGCCGCCCATAGGGGAACAATTTTTCTGGACGAAATCGGCGCTATGCCCCCCAGCATGCAGGTCAAACTGCTGCGTTTTGTCCAGGAACGCAGCCTGATCCGGGTGGGCGGTATTAAACCGATTCCGCTGGATGTGCGCCTGATTGCCGCCGGCAACCAGGATCTAAAGAGGGCAGTGGAAAAAGGGCAGTTCCGCGAGGATCTCTTCTACCGGCTCAACGTAGTTCTGATCGGTCTACCACCGTTGCGGGACCGAAAAGATGACATAGCATTGCTGATCCGTCATTTTTTAAACAAATATAGCCGGCAGTTCGGCAAAGCGGTATCCGAGGTTGAGCGGGAGGCTTTAGAAATTTTATTGCAATACCCTTTTCCGGGTAATGTGCGGGAACTTGAAAACATTATCGAACGGGCCGTGGCCCTGACGGATCGGACGGCCGTCGGGCCGCAGGATCTTCCCGGTGACCTGCAACAGCTTTCCATCAGCAGCCTGGAATCCGGCCACTGGCTCACGCTGGCAGAAAAGGAAAAAGAATATATCCAACAGGTTCTGATTAAAACCGGTGGCCGCAAAGCATCCGCTGCTGAGATTCTGAAAATACCCCGTACGACCCTTTGGCGCAAAATGAAACGCCTGGGTCTTGACTGATGCCGTTAGCCGGATAATTACTGCCTTCTTTGTCCTTAATCCTCGTGTGAAACTACATTAAGCTGTATTGGCTTGTGCGGCTGCTAAGGGTTTGACTTTATAGTTCATATTATTCGTCATTCGATATTCACTTTTTCAGAGTTTCTTTTTTGATCAGACTGGCCGTTTTTTTGGCCAGAGGCGCCGCTCGTGTGAAACCTCATCATTTATTACAAAAATATAATTTTTTTTTCTGATGAAACGGGGCGCTTTGGCTGCCGGCAGCCGGGTTCGCATGAAACACCGCCTGGCCGGAACAGCGAATTGATTGAACGTCGAACATCGAACGCCCAACGTCGAACTTCGAATATTGATGACGCTACGCTTTATCTATTTACGAAATCCGGATTTACACCCAACCGATCCCATTCCTTGTGCCCTCGCTGTCTGTAAATACTCCGTTTTCAATTTGAAACAAAATTGTTAACTAATTGGTTTGATACATTAAAATTAGCACAACAAAATAGTTAGTATTGTTATCGTTCCAAATTGAAACAATTTCAGGATCCTCGATTGAGGCCGTCGACTTATAACTGACTAAAATTAAAACTAATATTATAATTGGCACAAATTTTGATTAAGGAGAAAGCAAAATATTATCCGAAATTTCTAAAGGTGGAGTGGACTGCGGTGACACGAAAAAAAATTCTAGTCCCCATAGATCCGGGAAAAAAAGACCTCAAGGCACTTTACCATGCCCTGGCCCTGGCGGAAAGAATTCAGGCCAAAGTTTTTATTCTTCTCTCCAGGCAGCTCGGCAATCCTCATCGGATCGACAGCTGGGTTGAGGAGGTTCTGATGGATATCGTCCACGGTGCCCGTGAGGAAGGCCTGCAGGTCTCCTACCACATTGGGGAAGATGGGTTTGAGGAAGAAATCATCAGCCTGGTAGAAAGTGAACTCATCGATCTCATCGTGGTCAGTGCTGATGAAGGCCACGTGAAGGGCATCCTGCGCCAAATCATACCGCGGGTTTCCACTCAGATCATTCAGGTTAGGGGAAAAGCTAACATCGACAACCTATAGAAGGGAAAGGGTGGTTCAATATGCCGATAGTTTTAATTTCCAGCTCCCCCCACGGTGTCGGCCGGGAGTTGGCCCAAGAGCTGGAGCGTAAAACCGGTTGGCCGGTGTTCAGCCGTGAGCAACTGGTGGATCAAGCACACGATCAGGGGATCAAGCTGAGCCGGCTGGAGACCTCCATCGTCAAATCGCCGGTCATTCCGGAAAAACTGGCCCGGGAAAAGGAGCTTTATCTGGCCTTTGTGACCGCTAGACTTTATGAAAATGCGACGGAAGGTAACCTGATTTATTATGGCCGGGCCGGTCACCTGCTTTTGCCGGGCGTGTCCCATCGGCTGCGGGTGGGCCTGGGGGTTCCACGGCAGATGCGTATTGACAACGTGGTTCGAGACCTGCGTCTGTCGCCGGAAAAGGCCGCGCAATATGTTGATCAGCTCGATGAAGATATTGAAAAATGGGTCCGTTTCGTACACCGGCAGGATGCGAAGGATCCGGGGCAATATGACATATTTTTAAACCTGCAGAACATGAGCCTCGCCAACGCGTCCGTGCTGCTGTGCGACACCGCCGAAATGCCCGACTTTCGGCCGACTCCCGCCGGTACAAAGCGACTGGAGGATCTGTACCTGGGCGCCCGGGCCCATTTGCGCCTGGCAGAAAATGAACATACCCGTGGGTTGGACCTGGAGGTGCGGGCCGTGGGAGGCGTGGTGACCGTCACCTACATGCCGCGCCAGGAGGCCGCCGCCCAGTCTATCTCCGAGGTGCTCCAGGACTTGGAGGGCTGCCGGGAAAACCTGTGCACCATGGCCGAAACCAACCTTCTCTGGATTCAGGAGACCTTTGATCCCAAGGCTGAAAGTTTTAAACAAATTACGCGATTGGCCCAACGCTGGGGGGCGGCCGTGGAGCTGCTGCGCCTGGTTCCTCACAAGGCTACCGCCGATGCCGGTCAGGCGGTTGCACACACCGACGATGAACCCCGATTGCAACCAGCGGACCAAAAGGTGTATACCGGCGGTGTTGAAGACGACGAGGCCGAAGCACCGTTGGCAGACGACGGTGGATTGGCTGCGACCCAGGAAGAACTGGTGGCCCTCGGCCGTTCTGCCGGAGGGATTACGGTATACGGGGGCACCAGCGAAATTATCGAGGCGGCTAAAGAAAACAGCCACTATTCCCTGGTGATCCTCGGCGATCTTTTTCTGGATAAAGGGGCTGAAACCCGCAAACGCCAGACCCGGGAGCTGGGGCTGAGCATTCGTGATCGGCTCAAGGCGGCCGTCATTACCGTCGATGAGCTGCAGTCCCGTTTTATGTTCGGGAAAAAGCAAGCCCTCAAGGCCCTGCTTTATGCGGCGGCGCTGGTCTGCCTCTATGCATTGGTGTTTCATTTCCAGAATCCGATCCTAAACTTTTTGGGCGGCGAACTCCATGTCAAATGGAAATGGGTAGGCGCTATTACCGTGGCATTGTTTGTTCCCCTGGTGGCTTACACATACAGCACGGTTACCGGCCTGCTTCTGAAGCTGATCGATATCGATTAATGACTTTTAAGGTACTGAACGTTTTAATATTCCAATCGGGGCAATGTCCCTGCAACGGAGGATAGCATGCACCATTTTCTAGTGAATTTTATTCAAATCGATCTTGGCACCGCGCTGCAGGTCGTGATGCTGGGATTTATCGGTGGGGTGTTAAGTGGTTTTATCGGCAGCGGCGGGGCTTTTTTCATGACCCCGGGTATGATGAATCTGGGCGTCGAGGGGGTCGTAGCGGTAGCCAGCAATATTACCCACAAATTCGGCAAGGCCATGGTGGGCTCCCGCAAGCATGGCGAGGCCGGCAATGTGGACAAACGACTGGCTGTCTGTGTGCTGATAACCGCTGTTCTGGGGATTCAGCTGGCGGTCTGGATCAACAGCTTTCTTTTCAAGGGCGGCGCCGGCCACGGAGCGGCCAAGGGCGCCGGGGCCAACCTCTATATCAGCCTGGTTTTTGTCTGCATCCTCCTGGTTGTGGCCCTGTCCATGCTGCGCGATGTACTGCGGCCCTCGGGGGACGGGGAAGAAGGATCCGGTCCCTCACAAAAAATCGCCAACTTCCTGGCGCGCTTTAATTTGCCACCCATGATCTATTTCAAAGTCGCCGATACGAAAGTAAGCGTATGGATCCTGGCGCCGGTGGGGGTGGCCACGGGATATCTGGCTGGTACCATCGGTGTTGGTGGATTTATCGGGGTTCCGGCCATGATTTATGTTTTCGGTGTACCCACGGCGGTGGCCACGGGAACCGAGCTTTATCTGGCCATGTTCATGGGGGCCTACGGCGCCCTGAGCTATGCCTTCCAGGGATTTGTGGATATTCGCCTGACCATGTTGCTGTACCTGGGCTCGTTGCTGGGAATTTACCTGGGAGTTTACGGGGTCAAGGTGGTCAACGAGAGATACATTCGCCTGGTGACCAGCGTGATCATCATACTGTGTGTGCTCAGCCGGGGCATTGCCATTCCCATGTACCTGCGCCAGCTGGGTTATCTTTCAATCGATCCGAACTGGGACAGGTATTTTAACCTGATCAGCAAGTTTTTTCTGTTTGCCAGCGGAATCACCGGCACCCTGTTGATCCTCTACCATGTCATTCGCGCCTATCGGCAAAGAAGGGGAATTCAAAAAAGTCTGAGGGTGGTCAAACCCGTGTCCACTCAGACAGTTTGATGTCTTATACTCGTAAAAGGAGATAAAAATGTCACTGGAAATTTTAATCCTGGACGATGAACCCATCGTGGGCCAACGGCTCAAAACCGCACTGGAAAAAGAAGGCCACCGTGTCGAAACATTTATTAACCCGATTCAGGCCGTCGCACGCATCGAAGGCCGGGTTTTTGATATCGTGGTCACTGACATTCGCATGGACGATATGGACGGTATTGAAATTCTTGAACTGGTCCGCGAGAAAAGCGGACGCACCAAGGTCATCATGATAACCGGTTACGCCACCCTGGAAGTGGCCCGGGAATCACTGACCAAGGGAGCCTTTGATTTTATTGTCAAACCGTTTAAGCTCAAAGAGATGCGACAGGCCATCGCCAAGGCAGTGGAAGCTTTGCAACAGGAAGACCAAAAGTCTCCCGCCGGCGATTGATCCCGGGGCTGAAAGCTTTTTACCGATGGTGATTCAACCACCTTGGCGAAATTTATCTGAAGCCGGATTCAGAGCCAATAAGGAAGCAAGACCTCTGTGTCCTGAGTGCCTCAACCTTGTAAAATATAAAAAGAATCGATTATGAGTCGATTGATGTCATCTATTACCTTGCAGCTAAAACTCAGACTTTTCATTTATCTCGGCATTGCCATCTTTTTGTTGAATATTCCTGTCATTTATTTTGAGATTACCAAACTCAACCAGCGGTTGTTGAATTTCGAACTCGCAGAAGATTTATACAATACGGTTCTTGAAGTCCGAAGATATGAAAAAAATTATTTGCTCTACCACGACATGGACAGTGGCGCCTCCAGCCGTTTTTACTATGAGCAGGCAATCGGATTGTTTTCAAAAGCTTCGGTGCAATTTCAGAAATCATCTCTTGAATCCGATATTGCCCAATTAGGGAAAACACTGCGGGTATACGGAGAATTCGAGAATTTTTACAAAGAGTCCCTATCTTTAACCGTCAACGAACGCGTGGAGGCAAAACTCAGAACGGCGGGGAAAGATGTGGTCGATGCAGCCGATACGCTTTTAAGGGTACAGCGGCAGCGGGTCGCCCGGGCGGCTAAAAATGCACTACAATGGCCGCTTATCTTTATGGGTGCCATGCTGCTTTTGTTTCTGATCGGGGCCAAAATCATCATCTCAAACGTTGTCCAGCCCTTCGGTTTGATTGAAAAGGCAATGGAAAAAGTGGCCCGCGGCGATTTTAGCCCGATTTCCTATGCCGCAAGAAATCAGCGGCCGGTGAATCATATGGTACTCGCTTTTAACCGCATGGCACTTGAGCTGGAATCCCGGGAAGAACAGATCATCCACTCCCGTAAAGTTGCCTCCATAGGGACCCTGGTATCCGGTATCGCCCATGAATTGAACAACCCGATCAACAACATTGTTTTAACCGCTGATGTTCTTTCCAGCAACCGTAAAGTAACCGAGAAAAGACAGGCGCAGTTGACCAATGACATTCTTAAACAGGCCATACGGGCCAGCGAAATTGTCAAGAACCTGCTTGAGTTTTCCCGAGCGCAAACATCGGTTCACAAGGAATTCGACCTGGCCGTCCTGTTGCGGGAAACCCTGCGCATCGCCGATAATCATATCAAATTGTCCCATGTGACGTTGCATGATGCAATTGACGATAATCTTCCCCGCATAACCGGCAACCACCAGGGTCTGCAACAGGTTTTTTTAAATCTGATCACCAATGCCGTGCATGCCATGGAAGACGGCGGGGATCTGACTATTCAGGCGCAGCTCGAAGATAACGGCAAGATCAAGGTACAAGTCAAAGACACCGGATCGGGTATCGCAAAAGATATTTTGCCCCACATCTTCGATCCGTTTTTTACCACCAAGGATGTGGGCAAGGGCACCGGTCTGGGGCTGTCGGTAAGTTACGGAATTATTAAAAAACATGGCGGCCGGATTTCAGTGAAAAGCATACCGGGCAGCGGGACAACCTTTACCGTTGTCCTCCCGGTCCATGAAAAGAGCCGTCATGAGTAGATATCCTCAAGGTTATAATTATAGCAGATTGCAGAGTCAGATGAGAAAGGAGTGGATATGTGGCACGTCTATTTGCCGATCGCACAGCACAGCGTACTTTTGCCGGTGATCATCGGCCTGGGGTTTCTCGTTGGACTGCTGTCCGGCCTTTTCGGGGTCGGCGGCGGTTTTCTGATGACCCCTTTGCTCATCATGATTGGAATTCCGCCCACGGTAGCAGCCGCTTCCGATTCCAACCAGATCGTGGCAGCGTCCGCTTCGGGCACTTATGCCCATTACCGCTTGGGAAATGTTGATTTCAAAATGGGCACCTATCTGCTCATCGGCGGTGTGCTGGGAGGCACGGGGGGCGTTCAGGTCATCAAAGTTTTGCGTCAGCTCGGCAATGCCGACTTTCTGATCCAGATCACTTACGTGTTGATGCTCGGTGTTGTGGGCAGTTACATGTTTATGGAAAGTCTGCAAAGCCTTCGCACGGTGAAACAAAAGGAGACGGCCCCGGCAGCACAAAAGCAGACCGCTTATGCCAGACTGATCGGCCGCCTTCCTTATCAGACACGCTTTGACCGGTCGGGAATTGTGCTGTCACCCGTTGTCCCGCTTGTTCTCGGCGGGTTTGTGGGCATCCTGGCTGCCATCATGGGTGTCGGCGGTGGTTTTATCATGGTGCCCATTATGGTTTATCTGCTCCGGATGCCGATGCACGTCGTGGTGGGGACCAGTCTGTTTCAAATTCTGTTTACCTGCGTGAATGTGACCATCATGCAGGCCTACTCCAACCGCACCGTCGACTTTGCCCTGGCCCTTCTTTTGCTGGTGGGTTCCACTATCGGAGCCCAGGTCGGAGTGAAATTGAGCCGGCGGCTGAAGGGCGATCAACTGAAAATATTTCTGGCATCGATTGTTCTCATTGTTATGGTAAAAATGTTGGTAGGCCTTTTGCTGCATCCCCACTTTCTGCTGTCCTACTACGGAGGTGACTAATCCATGCTGAACCAAGGGATAAAAATAATAGGGTGGTTTTTTATCATGGTCATTATGGGTGTCCCCAGCGCCCAGACCTCTCAAAACGCCGAGTTGAAAATTATGCCGGAACAGCTGGGAATCGGAACTTTTTTTGCCGGCCAGGATATAACGCTTTCCGGGTCGCTGCCGGCCGGCGCTGACATTATAATTGAAGTTATCGGGCCGCAAAAAGATGCAAAATTCAATATCAAGGGCCGGGTCGGACCGTTCTGGATGAACCGTGGTAAAGTGGAATTGGAAAAGGCACCGTTCCTCTACGCGTTGCTTTTGCCGAATGCTCAAAAATGGGGGCCAAAGTTACCATCTCTGGGAGTTGGGATCCGGCATCTGAGGCAAATCATTGCCATTCGCCCTGAAAATCTCGACCGGGAAATGATATTTGATCAATTTATTAAACTGAAACGTTCCGAGTACCTGTATGTCCAGCAGGAAGATGCGATCCAATACACACCGAAAAGCCAAAAGAGCAAAACTTTCGCGACCACCTTTCACTTTCCTCCGGCTACAGTTCCCGGTGAGTACCGGATTTCCACAACGATACTGGAGCAAAACCGGATATTAAGCCGGTCGGTTCATCCTTTCCGGGTGGAGGAGGTGGGAGCCATCAGGAGCATTCACGAACTGGCATACAACAACGAACTCATCTATGGTATACTGTGTGTTGTAATTGCGCTGGTCGTCGGAGCCGTCATGGGACTGTTTTTCGGGCGCTCAGAGGCCCATTGATTTGAGCATTATACAAGATGCAAACGGTTCAACTCATAAAAAAAATTTTTGGCGGTAAGGGCCGCGAACAGATCCCTTTTGCAGAGTTGTTTAAACGCTTCCAGAATATCCTTAAAAAAAACGACGCTGCCATGGAGTTGATTGCCGATATGGACGGCAAGATGGGGGGTGATTTTGTCTTTGATCGCAAATACCTGTCCGACAGTGCGCGCAAACTCAAGGATTTGGTGCTGGCCAATGCCTATGATTTGAATTTTATAACCAACAACCAGTTTCTGATACTCTACGATGTCATAGAAAAACTGGCCAAAGAACTGGAGATCGAACTGTCGGGGCAAATCGCTATCCGTGAGGCCCGACGGGTCTATTATTTTCATGAAATCGATGAGGGTATGGAGGATACGGTCGGTTGCAAAGCCTATAGCCTGTCCAAAATGATCAACCTGCCGAAAATAGATTTTCCAGGCGGCTTCGTGGCGGCCATCGGCTGCTTTCGGGATTATTTGGCCTATAACAATCTTTTCGACAAGATTGCGCCTTTAATCGAAGCCTATAAAAAAGAAGAGAAAACCGTTGAATCAGTTGCCACTGCCATCCGGCTCATGATCCTGGGAGGGGACATACCGCCCAACATCCGGCGTGAAATCCTCCAGGCGGCAAATAAAACCTGTGATGGAAAAACCGAGGGGTGCTACTTCTCGGTTCGCAGCAGCGCCGTGGGCGAAGACGGTGAGCTGAGTTTTGCCGGGCTTCATGATTCTTTCTTAAATGTCCGTTTCGGTGAACTGTTGTCGGCCTTTAAAAAAGTGCTGGCGAGTCTTTACAATCCGGCCGGTCTGGCCTATCGCCTGAAAATGAATCTTTTTCAAATGGAGATGGCCATGCCGGTTTTGTACCAGACCATGGTGCTCAGCCGGGTGGCGGGAGTTTTGTATACCCTTGACCCTAACAACCCGGATCGGCCGGAATGCATCCTGAGCGGAAACTGGGGGCTGGGCAGGGTTGTGGCGGAAGGGCAGGCTGCCGTGGACACTTTCTATGTTTCACGCAATTCACCTCATGCGGTTACACATCAGGAAATTGGTTCAAAGAAATGGATGCTGGCGCCTCTGAAAACCGGTCCGGCACGTGAGGTGCCGGAGGAACTCCGCAACAAGGCCTGCCTGTTGCCCCAAGAAACGGTCTTAATCACAGAGGCGGGCCTGATCCTGGAACGGTTTTTCAAGAAACCCATGGATGTGGAGTGGAGCCTGGATGACCGGGGGCGGCTGTGGATATTGCAGGCCCGGCCGCTTAGAATGCAGTCCACTAAGCGCCTGCAGCGCCCCGAACTCAGCGAAGTTATAAAGCAACACCGTATCCTGTTAAAAGAAAAGGGGATGATCGCCTACCGGGGCATCGGTGCCGGACCCGTCCGGATCGTCACCGACAACGATGATCTGGGCGGATTTCCAACCGGAGCCGTTCTGGTTTCACGCTATGCGCCGCCCAGGCTGGCGGAGATCATCCCCCGGGCCAGCGCCATCATAACCGACATCGGCACTACCACCGGACATATGGCCACCGTAGCCCGGGAATTTAAGGTGCCGACCATCGTAGGAACTGAAACCGCCACCCGGGTATTCAAGCAGGATCAACTGATCACGGTAGACGCTGAACGTAACATTATTTATGAAGACCGTATCGAGGAACTGGTGCATCACCAACTGCTGGAAGAGCCTGTTTTTGAAATTACTCATGAATTTCAGGTATTGCGCAGATTGCTGAAAAAAATCGCTCCCCTCTACCTGACGGATCCCAATGCGCCCGACTTTACCCCTAACGGGTGCCGAACATTTCATGACATCATGCGTTTCGTACATGAAAAAGCATTTCGAGCGTTGCTGCAGACCGGATCCAACCCGCGGGTTTTTCTTAAACGCGGCGGCAAGTGTCTGAAATCGGAGATTCCCCTTGATCTTATCCTGATCGATCTCGGCGGAGGAATTGCCCCGGAAGCCGGCCAGCAAACCCATGTCGCCCCTGATCAGATCACTTCCGTCCCAATGCAGACAATCTGGGCCGGCTTGAGTTCCCCCGGCACCTGGAACATGGACCCCATATCGCTGGACTTTAAAGGGATGATGTCCAGTGTCACCAGAACCCAGAGTTCAGAAGTCCTGGGAAATAACCTGCCGGGAGTCAACCTGGGAGTAATCGGCGCCGATTACGTCAATTTAAGTCTGCCGCTGGGGTATCATTTTACAGTGGTAGAAGCCGCGGTGGGGCCCAAGCCGCAAAGCAATTATATTTCTTTTCGATTTGCCGGTGGGGTAACCGACATCACCCGGCGCTCCAGAAGAGCGGCACTGTTGCAAACCATACTGGAAAAGGCCGGCTTTAAAGTAAAGGTAAACGGGGACCTGGTAAATGCACGCGCCATAGATTTAACGGACAAACAGATCAGCCGTAATCTTTATCTGATCGGCAGGTTAATCGGCTTTACACGACAGCTGGATGTATTGTTGAAAACTGATGCCGATATTGAACGGTATCTTGAAAAATTTATAAATCAGGCCGGGCCGGCTGAAAAGGACCAACCCAGCAATTATAAGGAAGGATAAAAATGGAAAAGACCACCGTTTGTATTTTAGATGACGAGCCCATTGTGGGTGACCGCCTCAAACCGGAACTGGAAGATGACGGTTACAGCGTTGAAGTGTTTACTGACAGTGACAGTGCGCTGAAACGACTGGACGAAACCTGCTTTCACGTTTTTATTACCGATTTGAAAATGGAAGGTGTCGATGGCATGGGATTCCTGGAAAAGGTAAAAGAAAAATGCCCCGGCAGTGAAGTCATTGTGATCACCGGCTACGGGACCCTGGAAAGCGCCCGCGAAGCCTTGATCAAGGGTGCCTATGACTTTATTACCAAACCGTTTCGTATTGGAGAGATCCGGACGGCTGTTAAAAAGGCCCGGAAAAGGGCCCGGCGTAATTCCGCCTAGAAGCGTTGGAAAAGCCTGTCGTGTCAACATAGAATTAAAGGAGGCAGGAATGTCTGGACGTTTGGAGGTTCTACTGCTCGATGATGAGCCCATTGTGGGTAAACGGTTAAGACCGGCACTGACCAAGATCGGTTGTGAAGTGGAGGTCTTTGAAGATCCCCGCGAGGCCCTGGAACGTATCGGTCAAAAAAAATTCGATATCGTCGTCACGGATGTCCGCATGGATGAAGTGGATGGAATCGAAGTACTGGAGCATGTCCATCAAAAGTCACTGCGCACCAAAGTGATCATGATTACCGGTTACACCATGATGTCCTTGGCTAAAAAAGCTATGGAAAAGGGGGCATTTGATTTCATTGCCAAGCCCTTCAAACCTGATGAGTTAAGAATCGTCATCGCCAGGGCTGCCAAAACCCTGGGCCTGTCCGTTGACTTTGAAACCGGAGGCGACGTTGAATAAAACTGGTAACATCCCGGCCGATGCAGCCAATTCCCGACGAACGGCAGACGACAATGAGCAGGCTGCAGGTCAAGACCGCAAGGTGGAGGGCGGCTATGAGCGTATTAAAGCCGCGGAGGAAGCCCACCGGGCGTTGCTGGCACGGCCCCGTATCAGTTTGCACCTGCAGATCTACCTGGGGTTTTCCCTGATTTTCTTATTCGTTCTGGGAATTTCCGTGGCACTGGTAGTCAACATGTATTCCGTGGAAAATCGGCTGCGGTTTCTCGAGATCGTCAATGAGTACGTGGTGGAGATCGACCAGACTCGTCGTTTTGAAAAAAACTATTTTCTTTACGGGACCCATTTGAAAGATGCGGTCGAAAACGGTTTGCGGGCCAGCGACCTGCTTAATCGCAACACAGAAGAGATCGCGAAAGTATTGGGAGAAAGCGGAAGCAGGAAGGTCCTGCAAAACATCAAAGAATATGAAAGCTTGTTGCAGCGGCTGGAAAATATCGAACTGAGAGGAAAAAAGAGCGCTGAATATCAGCGGCTCAAAAATGAAATTGAACCGCAGCTGCGAAAATACGGTCACCAGTTACTGGCCTACGGCCAGGACCTGACGAGGCGGGAGAAAAAATCGCTGACAGACGCCATCTCCCACTCGCGCCAGATTACCATCTACTCGTTAATCTTTTTGCTGATTTTTTTGGGGATTCATGCTTTTTTCCTGGGTACGCACATCCTCAGAACCATTGACCGCTTTTCAGCTTACGCCAAACGCATCGCCTCGGGGGACTATACCCCGATCATGCCGGCCCGCATCTACCGTGATGAATTCACCGAATTGGCCCTGGCATTCAACCACATGATCCAGGAGCTGGAAAACCGCGAGGCCGTACTTATCCAGTCCCACAAGATGCGGGCGGTGGGAACACTCACAGCCGGAGTAGCCCACGAGTTGAACAACCCGCTGAACAACATC